>NZ_JBRREK010000038.1:0-45291 GCF_056760235.1 Stenotrophomonas sp. STEN018 | reverse complement strand
CTGCTGTGCGAAGTTAGGCATGAAAGTTACCGATTTGATGCAGGCTGCCGACTGCGCTAGTTCAATCGCTGCATAACAAAGGGTATGAGCTGATTGTTCAGACCTTCCCTAGGCGAGGCCTGGGTTGGTGCTTGTGGGAGCGGCGTCAGCCGCGAAGCTGGTAATGCTTGGCTACCGATTGGTATGCAATCTGACGATGCTTTGAGCTTAGCGGCTTCGCCGCTCCCCTCTCCTGCCTTCGGCATCCTCTCCCGCAAGGGGAGAGGAGAAGATCAAAAGCCAAAAGCCAAAAGCAAAAGCCAAAAGCAAAAGCCAAAAGCAAAAGCAACCCAGCCAGCACACCCCGGGGGAGGTGCGGATGTGCTGGCCGGTTGCGGTCAGGCGTTGAAGTCCAACACCACGCGGCCTTCAATCGCACCTTCATGCATGCGCTTGAACACCTCGTTGATGTTCTCCAGCTTGTCGGTGCTCACCGTCGCCGCGACCTTGCCTTCGGCAGCGAACTGCAGCGATTCCTGCAGGTCCAGGCGGGTGCCGACGATCGAACCGCGCACGGTGATGCCATTGAGCACCATGCCGAAGATGTCCAGCGGGAAGTCACCCGGCGGCAGACCATTGAGCGACACCGTGCCGCCACGCCGCACCATGCCCAGCGCCTGCTCGAAGGCCTTGGGCGATACCGCCGTCACCAGGGCACCGTGTGCGCCGCCGATTTCCTTCTTCAGGAACGCGGCCGGATCAGTGTTGCGGGCATTGACGGTGATGCTGGCGCCCAGGCGCTTGGCCAGTGCCAGCTTGCTGTCGTCGATATCCACCGCCGCCACGTTCAAGCCCATCGCCTTGGCGTACTGCACCGCCATGTGGCCGAGGCCGCCGATACCTGAGATCGCCACCCAATCACCGGGCTTGGTGTCGGTGACCTTCAAGCCCTTGTAGACGGTAACGCCTGCGCACAGGATCGGTGCGATCTCGACGAAGCCCACTTCCTTGGGCAGCAGGCCGACGTAGTTGGCATTGGCCAGCGCGTACTCGGCGAAACCGCCGTTCACCGAATAGCCGCTGTTCTGCTGCGCTTCGCACAGGGTTTCCCAGCCGCCCAGACAGTGCTCGCAATAGCCGCAGGCCGAATACAGCCACGGAATGCCGACGCGGTCGCCTTCCTTGATGTGGGTAACGCCTGCACCCACCGCGACCACGTGACCGACGCCTTCGTGGCCGGGAATGAACGGGGGATTGGGCTTCACCGGCCAGTCGCCTTCGGCGGCGTGCAGGTCGGTGTGGCAGACGCCACAGGCCTCGATCTTGACCAGGATGTCGCCTGCGGCCGGACGCGGCACGGCTACTTCTTCAATCACCAACGGCTTGCCGAACGCGCGGACCACGGCCGCCTTCATCGTCTTGTCCATCAATGGATCTCCTTTGCGGGGGATAAGTCCAGCTTCGCGCCAAGCCTGGCCTGGCGCCTTGATCCAGATCACGCCCGGCCGGTGCCGACCGGGCGCATCCGGGCTTGGTTCAGAAGAAGCCCAGCTTTTTCGGCGAATAGCTGACCAGCAGGTTCTTGGTCTGCTGGTAGTGGTCGAGCATCATCTTGTGGTTCTCACGGCCGATGCCCGACTGCTTGTAGCCACCGAACGCCGCGTGTGCCGGATAGGCGTGGTAACAGTTGGTCCACACCCGCCCTGCCTGTATCGCACGACCCATGCGGTACAGGCGTGAAGCGTCGCGGCTCCACAGGCCGGCGCCGAGGCCGTACAAGGTGTCGTTGGCGATCTCCAGCGCTTCTTCCTCGGTCTTGAAGGTGGTAACCGACACCACCGGCCCGAAGATCTCTTCCTGGAACACGCGCATCTTGTTGTGGCCCTTGAACACCGTCGGCTTGACGTAGAAACCGTCAGCCAGATCGCCATCAAGCTGGTTCTGCTCGCCGCCGATCAGCACTTCGGCGCCTTCTGCCTTGCCGATCTCGATGTAGGACAGGATCTTCTGCAGCTGCTCCTGCGAGGCCTGCGCGCCGACCATGGTGTTCGGGTCGAGCGGGTTGCCCTGCTTGATCGCCGCCACCCGTGCCAACGCACGCTCCATGAACTTCTCGTAGATCGATTCCTGGATCAGCACCCGCGACGGACAGGTGCAGACCTCGCCCTGGTTGAAGGCGAACATCACGAAGCCTTCCACCGCCTTGTCGAGGAAATCATCGTCCTCGGCCATCACGTCGGCGAAGAAGATGTTCGGGGATTTGCCGCCCAGCTCCAACGTCACCGGGATCAGGTTCTGGCTGGCGTACTGCATGATCAGCCGGCCGGTGCTGGTCTCGCCAGTGAAGGCGATCTTGGCAATGCGCGGGCTGCTGGCCAGCGGCTTGCCCGCTTCCAGGCCGAAACCGTTGACGATGTTGAGCACGCCCGGCGGCAGCAGGTCGCCAATCACTTCCATCAACACCAGGATCGAGGCCGGGGTCTGTTCGGCCGGCTTCAACACCACGCAGTTGCCGGCGGCCAGTGCCGGGGCCACTTTCCACGCCGCCATCAGCAGCGGGAAGTTCCACGGGATGATCTGCCCGACCACGCCCAGCGGCTCGTGGAAGTGATAGGCGACGGTGTCGTTGTCGATCTGCGACAGGCTGCCTTCCTGCGCGCGCAGGGCACCGGCGAAGTAGCGGAAGTGATCGGCCATCAACGGCACATCGGCGTTGAGCGTCTCGCGGATCGGCTTGCCGTTGTCCCAGGTTTCGGCATGGGCGATCAGTTCAAGATTTTCCTCAATACGGTCGGCAATGCGGTTGAGGATGTTGGCGCGCTCGGTGGTGGAGCGCTTGCCCCAGGCGTCCTTGGCGGCGTGCGCGGCATCCAGCGCCAGCTCCACATCCTCGGCATTGGAGCGCGCCACCTGGGTGAACACCTTGCCGGTGATCGGCGTGGTGTTGTCGAAATATTGGCCACTGCGCGGGGCTACCCATTGGCCGCCGATGTAGTTGCCGTAGCGGGCTTTGAACAGGGACTGCGGATCGGTGGCATGCGGTTTGGCGGACAGAACTGCGTTCATCTGTGAAATCTCCGGTTCAGCGGTGTGTGGGCCGCGTGTGTGGCGGTGGCTACATCAGGCGCAAGAGCAATGCCAAGTTCCGCCTATTGCGTTGCGGCACGATGAAAACCCATTGGTTGCGGAGACTCTTTGGCAGATTTGCTGCACTGCGAAACGGCAGGTGATTGCAGCGCCCGCCCAGCTGTGGTGTTAATCGGAACAGTGGTTTGAACAGCTGTCGCAAAATGCGACACAGGAGCGGTCATGGCACTGGCACTGCAACATCGCGTGGGCAACGCCCGCCGCTCGTTCTTCGAGCGCGGCACCACGCCCGTGGGCACCGTGCCCGACAACATCCTGCAGTCATGGCGGCGTTGCCAACGCAGCGGCTTGCTGGTGGATGCCGAACCCGCCTTGGAACCCCTGCCAGGCCACAACCTGCGTGAGCTGCGCGAACGTCACGAACGCCTATGGCGGCTGGCGCGCGCTGAGCTCGACGGGCTGGCCACCCATACCGCCAGCACCGGCAGCATCGTACTGCTCACCGACGAAAGCGGCTGGATCCTCAATGCCGAGGGCAGCGCCGGCTTCCTCGACAAGGCCGGGCGCGTGGCCTTGATGCCGGGCGTGTGCTGGAGCGAATCGGCGGTCGGCACCAATGCCATCGGCACCGCGATCGTCGAAGGCCGCGCGGTGGAAGTGCGCGGCGGCGAACACTTCTACGCACCGCACGGCATCCTCAGCTGTTCGGCCATGCCCATCCATGATCCACACGGGCAGTTGGCCGGTGTGCTCGACATCAGCGGCCCGGCCAGCGTGCAGCAGATGCACGCGATGGGTCTGGCGCGGTTGGCCGCCAACCGCATCGAACATCGCTTCTTCGAGAACGGTATCAGCGACTGTGAGCTGCTGCGCCTGCACCACGACCGCACCTTGTTGGGCACCGCAGGCGAAGCCGTGCTCGGCTTCCGCAACGGCCGCCTGGTGGCAGCCAATGGCGTCGGCCTGCACCTGTTCGGCCTGGAACGTGGCGATATCGGCCGCGCTTCCTATGAAGCGTTGTTCGAGATGCCGCTGTCGCGGATGCGCGATGAAGGCATGTTGCAGGATCGCAGCGGTCGCTTGTTGCATGGCCAATTGGGTGCGCAAACACCCGCAGCGCGCACGCGGACGACCAGCGTAGCGCAAGCACTGGCGCGACCATTGCCAACCACCGTCGCCGCGCCTGCCGTGGTATTCGATACCAACCAGCGCGAACAGCTGTTGCGTGCCGGTCGCGTATTGGAAGCCGGCCTGCCGGTGCTACTGCAGGGCGAAACCGGCACTGGCAAGGAAGTGGCGGCGCGCGCGCTGCATGGGCAGGGCAGCCGCAGCAGCAAACCTTTCGTCGCGGTGAACTGCGCGGCCTTGCCGGAAGGCTTGATCGAAGCCGAACTGTTCGGTTACGAAGAAGGCGCCTTCACCGGTGCGCGCCGGCAAGGCAGTCAGGGCCTGCTGCGGCAGGCGCAGGGCGGCGTGTTGTTCCTTGATGAGATCGGCGACATGCCCTTGGCGCTGCAGCCACGCCTGCTGCGTGTACTGCAGGACCGCGAGCTGTCACCGCTGGGCGGCGGCAAACCGGTGAAGCTGGATTTCATGCTCGTCTGCGCCACCCACTGCGATCTGCAGCAGGCAATGGAGGAAGGCCGTTTCCGTTCCGATCTGTATTACCGCATTGCCGATCACGTGATGCGGCTGTCGCCGCTGCGTGAGGCGCACGACCGCGCACAGTTGCTGCAGGCGATGTGGCAGCCCTTGGCGCAAGGACGGGTGTTGAGTGTGGAGGCAGAGCATTCGTTGGTGGCCTATGACTGGCCGGGCAATCTGCGCCAGCTTGCGGCCTGTCTGCGCACCTTGGTGGCGTTGACCGAGCCGGGTGCGGTGATTGATATGGAGCTGCTGCCTGAGTATCTGCATCAGGCTGGGCGACGCGTTGCTGCTGCACCGGTGGTGGATGGCAGCTTGCAGGAACTGGCTTTGGATGTGATGCGACAGACCTTGGCCGCCTGCGATGGCAATGTGAGTCTGGCGGCGAAAAGGTTGGGGGTTAACCGCAGTACCTTGTATCGGCGCTTGAAGCTCTAAAGCTGAGCAACAGCAACAGCAACAGCAACAGCAACAGCACCCCTCCCCGGCCCGGCCCTCCCCTTCGCTACGCGAAAGGGAGGGAGTGGTTCCGGCAGCCTGCGGGATTCTGCGCAATTGCAGCTTCAGCCCCCTCCCTTTCGCGTAGCGAAGGGGAGGGTTGGGGAGGGGTCAGCTTTTGACGTTGACTTTGATCTGGAGCCAATCCCAAACCCCAATCAACCCGGCAACACCGCCGCAGCTCGCGCCAACGCCTCAATCCCCGCCCAATCACGCGCCTGCAACAGCTCGCGCGTGGTCAACCACGAACCACCCACGCACAGCACATTCGGCAGATGCAGGAACTGCGATGCGGTCTGCGCGCTGATGCCGCCGGTCGGGCAGAACCGCACGTCACCGAACGGACCATTCCAGGCCGACAACATCGCTGCGCCGCCCGCCTGCACGGCCGGGAAGAACTTGAACGTATCCAGCCCCTGCTCCAGGCCGCGCATCAGCTCGGACGAGGTCGCCACACCCGGCAGGAACGGCAGGTCGGTATCGCGTGCCGCTGCATACAGCGTGTCGGTAGCACCCGGCGATACCGCAAAGCGGCCGCCGACCGATTTCAGCTTCTCCATCTGCGACGGGGTCAGCACGGTGCCGGCACCGACCACCGCATCAGGCACCGCCTCGACCATGGCCTTGATCGCATCCATCGCGTTTGCGGTGCGCAAGGTCACCTCGATCACCGGCAGGCCGCCGTTGAACAAGGCCTGCGCCACCTGCACCGCATCGTCGACGTTGTCGGGAGTGAACACCGGAATCACCGGGGCCAGTTTGAGCACTGCGCGTACGCGCGGATCAGCGCCGGACATCGAATTTTCCTTCGCCCATCAGGGCCATGACGTCGGCCACGCCGACTGGGTTGAAATCACCGGGAATGGAATGCTTCAGGCAGCCAGCGGCCAGGCCGAAGCGGATCGTGGTCTCCGCATCCATGCCTTCGATCAGGCCATGCAGCACGCCGGCCGCGAACGCGTCGCCGCCACCAATGCGGTCGACGATATCGGTCAGCTCCTCGGCTGGTGCCAGAGCACGCGTGCCATCACGGCCCAGCAGCATCGCCCCCAGGGAATGGTGGCCGACGCTATGCGCGGTGCGCTGCGTGCAGGCCATGTACTGCAGGCGCGGGAAGGCCGCGAACGCCATTGCCGCCGCCGCATCGACGCGCGCCTGTGGCTCGGCCTGATTGAACTCGCCACCCAGCACCACGCCGATGTCGCGGTAGTCGGCAAACACGATATGCGCGCAGTCGAACAGGTCGCGCAGGATCGCCTTGGCGTCGCCGCCCCAGCGTTCCCACAGCTTGGGCCGGAAGTTGCCGTCGAAGGACACCTTGATGCCGCGCTCGTTGGCGGCGCGTGCAGCGGCCAGAGTCGCCTGTGCCGCTTCCATGCCCAGGGCAGGGCTGACCCCGGAAAGGTGCAGCCACTGCGCGCCGTGCAGCAGCGCGGGCCAGTCGTAACTATCGGCACGGGCTGTGGCGAACGCCGAGTCGGCGCGGTCATAGACCACTTCGCTGGGACGGTGGCCGGCACCGGTGGTCAGGAAGTACAGGCCCATGCGGCCGTCGCTGCGGCGTACGCGCGAGGTGTCCACGCCGTGGCGGCGCAGTTCGCCGGCCACCGCCGCACCCAGCGGGTTGTCGGCAACCACGCTGATCATCGCCACGTCATGGCCGAAATGCGCCAACGACACGCCGACATTGGCTTCGGCACCGCCGGCATGCACATCCAGCGTGGGCGACTGCAACAACAGCTGGTTACCGGGCGCACCCAGGCGCAGCAGCAGCTCACCAAAACAGACAACACGGGGGGAAATCATCGCCATTCCTGTCTCCTCGTCGATCGGCGCGCATCATGGCATGGTTGATTGACTATCGGTGTCATTCGGCCGCCGCTGTCCCCTCGCCTGCCTCCATAACCGTCCGCCAATGTCCCTAAGACAATGGTTTCCGCCCTGTTTGCTCCCTGTTGCAGTGCAAGATGCTCCCTCTTCACGCAGCTGCTACTTTCCGTTTTGACCAGCGGTGTCATCCAGCGAAAAGCATAAGCCGGAGCCACTGCATCGCATGCAAACCTTGGAGAGGGGAAGCACATGAATCCACGTAACTCGCAGAAAAAGACACCGGTTACCTTGCTCGCATTGGGGATCAGTTTGGCCCTGCAGGCAGGCGTTGCCATGGCCCAGGACGCGGCTGCGCCGGTCGCCGGTGATACCGCCGCGACCCAGCTGGATGCAGTGACCGTCACCGGCTACCGCGCCAGCGTGGAGAAGGCGCTGGACATCAAGCGCGGCGAAGCCGGCGTGGTGGATGCCATCGTCGCCGAGGACATCGGCAAGTTCCCCGACAGCAACCTGGCCGAGTCGTTGCAGCGCATTCCCGGCGTGGTGATCACCCGTGATGGCGGCGAAGGCCGCAACATCTCCGTGCGTGGTCTGGGCCCGGACTTCACCCGCGTGCGCATCAACGGCCTGGAAGCGCTGAGCACCGTCGGCAGCAGCGACGGCCAGGGCGGCACCAACCGTGGCCGTGGCTTCGACTTCAACGTATTCGCAGCGGACCTGTTCACCCAGCTGATCGCGCGCAAGACCGCATCGGCCGATGTGGAAGAAGGCTCGCTGGGCGCTACCGTCGACCTGCGCACCGCACGCCCGTTCGACTATGACGGCCTGACGATCGTCACCAATGTGCAGGCCTCGTACAACGACGCCTCGCAGTCGGCGATGCCGCGCTTTGCCGGTTTGATCTCCAACAGCTGGGCCGATGGCAAATTCGGTGCGCTGTTGTCGGTGGCCTATTCCGAGCGTGAGACGGTCGAAGAAGGCAGTGGCACCGTGCGTTGGGCTGGTGGCACCACCAATGGCGGCTTCAATGCGGCTTCGCCGTTCAAGGATGCGCTGAAGTCCGACGTGTATTCGCCGCGGTTCCCGCGCTACACGCTGATGGAGCATGACCAGAAGCGCCTGGGCGTGACCGGTGCGCTGCAGTTCAAGCCCGGCGACCGCACCACCTTCAGCCTGGATGCGCTGTACTCCAAGATCGACGCCAAGCGCGATGAGAAGTACATCGAGGCCAATGGCCTGAGTAAATCCGATGCACTGGGCAAGCGTGAGATCATCGTCAAGAACGGCGAAGTGCGTAATGGCGCGCTTGTCTACGCGGAAATGGACAACGTCGATATCCGTGCTGAAAACCGCCACGACGAGTGGACCACCGAGTTCTACCAGATCAGCCTGGACGGCGAACACCGCCTGACCGACAACTTCACCATCACCGGCAAGGTGGGTACCTCGCGCTCCAAGCACGAGAACCCGATCCAGGCCACCATCATGATGGACAAGCTCAACGTCAAAGGTTACAGCTACGACTACCGTGGCAACCCGAACAAGCCGGTCTTCAACTACGGCGTCAGCCCGACCGATCCCACCGGCTGGACGCTGTCCACCATCCGTCTTCGCGAAAACTATGTCACCAACGATTTCGACAACGGCCAGTTGGAGTTTTCGTGGGTGATCGGTCCGTCCTTCACGTTGGAAGGCGGCGTGCAGGCCAAGAACTTCAGCTTCGATTCGATGGAACGTCGCCGCGTCGGCAATGAAACCACCGTGCCGAACTTCAGCAATGGCAGCAAGATCGTGCCGGTCAACATGACCGAGCTGGCCAGTCTCAAGGGCATGTCGGGTTCGCCGGGCAAGTGGGTGGTGCCGAACTTCAACGGCATCGCCAACGAGTTCGATGTGCTCAGCGGCGAAGGCATCTATGCGCTGGTGGACTTCAATGCCAGCATCCGCAGCGTGCAGGAACAGGATCGCGGCGGTTGGTTGATGGGCAAGTTCGGTTTCGACATCGGCTCGATCCCGTTCAGCGGCAACATCGGCGCGCGCTACGTCAAGACCAAGCAGACCTCCAGCGGTATCGCCACCGCCAGCGGCACGCCGATCAGCACCACGGTCAGCCGTGAGTACAACGACTTCCTGCCGTCCTTGAACGTGGTGGCGGAAATCACCCCGGATTTCCTGATCCGCTTTGGTGCGGCCAAGGTGATGTCGCGTCCGGGTCTGGGCAGCCTGACCCCGGGTGTGGCTGTCAGCGTCAGCGGCAGTGCGCGCACGGTCAGTGGTGGCAATCCGGCGCTGGATCCGATCCGCGCCAAGACCGCCGATCTCGGCTTTGAGTGGTACTTCTCCGAAGGCGCGATGGTCGGCGTCGGCCTGTTCTACAAGGACATCGGGAGCTTCATCCAGCCAACCCGCGAAAGCCGTGTGTACTCGACCAGCGGCCTGCCGGCCAGCCTGCTCGACAACCTCAACGCCACGGTCGATGACGAGTTCGTGTTCAGCACCCCGGTCAACACTCCCGGTGGCGAGCTGACCGGTGTGGAGTTCAACTACACCCAGCCGTTCACCTTCCTGCCTGGCAAGTGGGCCAACTTCGGCACGCAGCTGAACTACACCTACGTCCAGTCGAAGATCCAGTATGTCACCGCCGGTGGCGTGATGGCGCAGAAAGACGACCTGACCGGCCTGTCGCGCAACGCGTGGAATGCCACCCTGTTCTACGAAGGTACGAGCTGGTCGGGTCGCGTGTCGGCGACCAACCGCGACGATTACCTGATCCAGGTGCCGGGCACCGAAGCCGGCTTCGACAGCAAGGGCCTGGGCGTGCATGGCCAGAGCGGCACAACCTTCATCGATGCGTCGATCCACTACCGCATCAGTGACCAGCTGGAAATCAGCCTGGAAGGCGCCAACCTGACCAACGAAGCGCAGGAATCCTGGGTGTCCAACCCGTCGGTATCGCTGCCGCTGGAGTACAGCGAGACCGGCCGCCAGTTCACCCTGGGCCTGCGTTACAAATTCTGATGCTGTGATGCCCCTCCCGGCGCCGCGCCGGGAGGGGGTTCTGATGGTGCGACGCAGAATGTGCAGACGCGTTGGCGTCGCTAACTTGGCCCACCGCATGCGACGTTGTACCTGCGCCGCACGCTACCAAGAGACGCACGATGCCTCCACGTTCCACCCGCCCAATGTTCCGCCCCTTGCTTCTGGCTTCTGCGCTGCTGCTGGCTCTCCCGGCAGCGGCGCAGGCTTCTTCGCCGCAGCTGTTGTTCCGTGTATCCGCGGACAAGGGCTTCATTGCCGACAGCGCGCAGGGCGAGGCAACCCCCAATTTCCAGGACAAGGTCGGCCTTGTCGATGACGGTGCACACGGCCGCGCCATCCAGTGGCAGGACGACGGTGTGCTGTCGTGGAATGCGCCCGGCAACATCCAAGCCGAGCGCGGCACCTTGTCGTTCTTCTGGCGCTCACGCTACGCGGTGGGCGAAACCCCGTTCGTGATCTTCCGCGTCGGCTATGCCGACCACAGCAGCTGGGACATGGCGTGGCTGCGCATCGACTGGAACGGGCATGGCTTTGATGCCTTCGTCACCGATGCCAATCTGGCTCGCACCCGCGTCTCCTTCAAGCTCGATAAAAATCCGTCGCCCGAGCAATGGCAGCACATCGCCTTCGCCTGGGACGAGGACAAGGGCGTAAAACTCTTTGTCGATGGTCGCGAGGTCGCCCAAGCAGCAACTACCGGCGATTACGACGCAGCACTGGACCAGCTCGGCCTCGCTGGCCGGGTGATGGCGCCGTACCAGGTGCAGAGCCGCTACAACTTCCTGCGTGGCAGCGACTTCGACGAGATCCGCGTCTACGACCGCATGCTCGATGGCGCCGGTGTTGCGGCACTCGCTCGCAATGCCGAGCCACGCAGTGGCGAAGTCAGTACCGCCTCGCAGCGCGCCTGGTGGCACCGTTATGGCTGGGAAGGCGCTGCACCACCAGCGTTGACGGCAGCAACGACGAGCATCCGCAAGGTCGAGTTCGCCGATGTAAAAGACAAGCTGCAATGGATGTGGAAAGGCACCGACGGCATCGCCGAAACCACCTGGCCCGGCGTCTACAACCGCTCGCGCCTGCCTGGCCGCAACGACTACATGCAGCTGCCGGACTGGAACACCTATGTCGAAGGTGGCCAGAAACTCGACCTGACGGTTCCCGAAGGCGAGCACATCAATCGTATCGAGATCCGCGGGGCCGCTTACGGTGAGCTGAAAGGCACGGCGGGGACCTTATTCAATCGTCCGCAAGGCGTGGTGCGCAGCGTCGACAGCTTCGCCGACCAGGTTGGCGGCACGCTGCACTTCCACAACACCGCGCAGGAAACCCCTATCCAGGAAATCTGGGGCTACCAGGTCAGCGACGCGGTCGAGCCGGACGGTACAGTCAAGCAGCGCTATCAGATCGACAGCAGCGTGTTGCCGGATTACACCAATATCGCCAGCCTGCGCGCCTACATCGACGGCCGCTTCGCGCCGGATGAGCGCAGCACGGTGATGGCGCTGCCCAAGGGTGCCGGCTCACGCAAGCGCGCTGCCACCAGCCTGCCAGCCAAGCCGATGCCGATCGTGCACGTGCTGGTTCCATCCGGCGTCGGCGATGCGCCGTCTGCGCAGCCGTTGATCCGCAGCTGGGCGCATAGCTGGGAGAACATGTACGACGGCCTGGATGGTGTGGCGATCGACATTCCCGCATTGGATCTGCCGGCCACGCATGATGGCGTGATTCCGTTGAACATCCGCATCAAGGACCCGATCTGGCCGGCACGCGACATGATCGACGTCTCGGTGTCGGTGAAGCCGGGCGAAGCGCGCACGCTGTGGCTGGACCTGCGTGACCGCATCCTCACTGCCGACAGCCTGTGGATCTCGGTGGCCTCGGCTGCGCCGGGTTTCAATGCGGCATCGCTGGACGGTGCCGAAGTGCGCCTGGTGTTCAAGGAGCGCAAGGAGGCGATCAAGCAGCACGTCGCCGACCGCTTCAATCAAGTGCGTGACAACTGGGGCTTCCTGGTTGAAGAACACACCACCTCCAAGCGGCAGCGGCTGTACTCACGCGTCTATGCCGATCTGAGTGATCTGCTGCGAGTCGATCCGGACCATGAACTGGGCCGCTTGTATTGGAATTACATCAGCTACAACAGCCAGGGCAAGCCGGCGTTCGAGCAACCGCAGGCGCCGAAGGGCGTGCCACTGTGGGCATTCCGTCAGGTCGAGGACCTGAAGCATGTGCGCCGCTTCATCGACTGGTGGATTGATAACCGCCAGGTCGCTTACGGCGATTTCGGCGGCGGCATTTCCGATGACTCGGATCTGGTCCAGCAGTGGCCGGGTCTGGCGTTGATGGGTGTCGAGCCCGAGCGCCTGAATACCTCGCTGACCGCGTTGTCTGACGCCGTCTACAAGAACGGCATGTTCTCCAACGGCCTGAGCACCATCGAGACTGATGAGCTGCACGCCTACGAGGAAGGCATCAATGCCAACAGCGCGATGCTTTACCTCAACTGGGGCGATCCGCTCACCGTCGAGCGCTTGATGGAGACGGTGAAGGCCTTCGACGAACGCATCATCCTGCGCAACCCGCAGGGCAACCTGCTGTTCTCCAGCAACTGGTTTGGTGGCAACAAGGTCTACCGCGAGCCGAACTGGCAGTGGCAAAAGCCATACTCGTTCCCTGCTTTGCACCCAGCCTTCCTGATTGGCGAATACAACGCCGATCCGACCGGCCGCAAGCTGGTTACCGGCTTGGCTGATGGTTATCTGGCCCACGCCTACAAGGACGACAAGGGCCGCTTCACCCTGCCCAACGAGATCAACTGGGCCACCGGCAAGACCCGCGGTGGTGAGTTGAATCAGGGTTCGGGCAGCGGCGATTTGATGCACACCTTCTGGGCCGCATGGCGCTGGAGTGGCGATGCCAAGTACCTGCAGGCATTGGACTACCGCGTTGTTCGCGGTGGGCCGGGCGTGCTGTCCAACCTGGGCGAGAACTACGTCGATGTGCTGGGCAGGCAGCAGGACTGGGGAAAGCAGTTGCTAGCCGATGCCGACAAGGGCGGCAGCGGTTTCGCTGCTATCAGTGCCTGGCAGCAGACCGGAGACAAGAAGTATCTGGAAGCACTGCACGCCGACGGCATCCAGGCCAAGGCGCAGCGCGAGTACATGAACACCGAAGGGCACTGGTGGAGTGATCGCGTCGAGGCTCCGAGTGAGTTCCTGCAGCGCCTGCGTCTGGGCGGCATCGGTCTGAAGCGCAACCAGAGCTGGCCTGGTCATACGGTGAGCTGGCAGTTCGCCCAGCCCAACGGTGCCGAGCAGGTCGCCTTGCTGGTGCATGCGCCGTCACGTGAGCGCTTCAAGGTGATCGCTTACAACCTGGGCAACACGCCGCTGGATGCGACCATGACCGGCTGGAACATCGCCGCCGGTACCTGGCGTGTGCGTAGCGGTGTGGATCGCGATGGTGACGATGTGATCGACGGCAAGGCGGAGGTGCGTGAGGTGCTACTGGAGAAGAGCACGAGCACGCAGCTGCGCTTTGCGCCGAGACAGAGCCAGATCTACGAGTTCGAGCTGGTCACGCCCGGCACACCGGTGGAGACGCGCGCGGATCTGGGCATTGGCCGTGGCGATCTGAAGTTCGACGGTGACCGCGTGCTGCTGACCGTGCACAGCCTGGGGCATGTAGGCACCGGTGCTGGTTACGCGGTGCTGGAGGATGCGCGTGGTCGTGAGCTTGCGCGGGTTGCGGTGCCTGCATTGGAAGCGCCGTTGGATCTTTCTCCGCGGACTACGACGGTGGAGTTGGTTATGCCGACTGGGTTCAAGCGTGAGGGAGCGAGTGTGCGGGTTGGCTTGGTTGGGGATGGGGCTGAGGTGACGAAGCTCAATAACCGCTTGCCGTTGCAGTGATTGTTCAAGCGCCTCTCCCGACGGGAGAGGCGCTTTGCTTGCGGTAGTGGGGGGGGGGGGGGGCGGACCCGGGGGGCAAGCAAGACAACGACACACCACAACCCCACCAGCCCACCACACGCAAGGGGGGCGGGGGGTGTGTGGGTTTGGGGTGCGGCCGCCCCCCCCCCTCCGCTCCCACTCCTCCCCCCTCTCCCCCCGCCCGCCCCGCCCCCCCCCCCCACTACAGGCATCGGTTGGATTGTCGGCTTCGCGGCTCACGCCGCTCCCACAAAACGCAGGGCCGATTACGCGTCCAAGCCCAATTCCCTGCACTCACGCGCATACCAGCGCGGAGCATCGTCAATCGGCTGGAACACGTGGCTGCGCTCCATCACCCGCTGGTAGACGTGCACCGAGATCGCAATCCGCTCTGCATCACTGTTACGCAGCGTATGAAATTCATCCGGTGGAATCAGGTTGCCAGCGCTGCCCTTGCAGCCACGCAGGCAATCACGCGGCGCGAACCGGTAACGCTCGCCATCGCGCTCCAGCATCCGGTACGGGGTGATGTCCAAGCTGCCCTGCCATACGCCTTCCACGCACCATAGGCCGTCGTGGTCATGCAATGGTGTGCCCTGCCCTGGCCCCCAGGTCATGGCGATGATGCTGTAGCCGTGCTGCGGGCTGCGGTAGATCTCGCGGCGCGCGTAATGGCCCTCTACCGAAGCGTGTACACAATCGGGCAGCACGATCTGTGGATCGTTTATGGCCTGCTCCAGCACGCGCTGTATCTGCGCAACGGTACTGTGAGTATCGGCGGCCTGCAGAGCGGCATCGATGCCACTCTGCAGTCGCTGTTGCCCGGAAAATTCGGGATGCGGCGATTGCAGTTTCATAACTGCAGTCTAGGCAAGGCAGGTAAAGATTCCGTTGAGGTTGCCCTGTCGCTGATTCAGAAAGTTCCACGTTGGATGAAAGGCACCTGCTGGTAGAGCCGTCGCTCGCCACTGCGCGGGTCATCTACCTGTCGGCTTTGTGCATCGAACAGCATCGTTTGTCTGCGCTCCAGGCCATAGCGCTGCCACTGCGGTAGACCAGCGTGATTCGGGTCGCCCAGGTGCGCAAAGGCAAGCAAGGCATCGCTCATCGTGTCTGCCAGTTGCTGCATCGCCGCGCTGCTGCCGGTGCGTGAGCCAGGCTGGGTGTTGTTGTTGAAAACCAGCGGGATATCCAGTGTGTGGAAGGCGCGCAATTTGGCGGCGTCGCCATCGCGGTCATAGCCATCCAGCTGATAGGCCCAGGTTGGTGCACCTTGACGGGCACGCGCCTCCAGTTCCTCCACCGCACCGCGCCAGGAACGGCCGGCGGTGGTGGCGGCGAAGAATACGTCCGACGGCGTGTAGTGCGGATACAGGCGGCGGTACTCGGTGATCACCACCGATGGCAGCAGATCCACGTATTGCTGGGCTTCGAGCTTGGCCGGCAATTCCTCCCAGCTCAGTTCGAAGTTCTTCGGATCGTTGCCGAGGAAGGCGCGGGTTTCGTCGTGGGTGTTGCCTATCACCATCGGGATTGACGCTGATTGCAGTGGTGCCTGCGGCCAGAACGGATGCACCGGCAGGTTGCGTGCGTCCAGCACCGGGCCGACGTAGAGGCCGCTGTTTTCCACGCGCGAGGGGTCGCGCACTTTCACAGCGTCCAGCAGCTGCTGCATCGGCATGCGCCGCAGTGCCTCGGGATCAGCCTTGAAGTGATCGAGCACCAGTTGCGCGCGTTGCGTGGCCGCACGCGGACCGGCGGCGGTGGCCTGCTGGCCGCTCATCGTCCAGGCGCGGTGGAACAGGCCCTTGGCCGCCGGCATCGCCATCAGCGTGGCGATCTTGGCGCCGCCACCGGATTGACCGAACACGGTGACGTTGTCGGCATCGCCGCCAAACTCGGCCGCGTGCTGGCGCAGCCACTGCAGTGCCTGGATCAGGTCGAGCTGGCCGACATTGCCGGAGTCGGCAAACGTATCGTTGCCGAGTTGGGCCAGGTAGAGATAGCCGAACAGATTGAGCCGGTGATTGACGGTCACCACCACCACGTCGCCGCGTCGGCTCAGGTTGCCGCCGCCGTACAACGGGTCGCTGCCGGAGCCGTTGTTGTAAGCGCCCCCGTGGATATAGAACAGGATCGGCCGCTTGCCGCCGTCGCGCAGCGCTGGTGTCCACACGTTGAGGTACAGGCAGTCTTCGCTGCCTGGGGCTTCGCTGCCGGTTTGTGGGGCGGCTGCGGCGTAGTCGAGGGCGTCGCGTATGCCGCGCCAGGAGTGTTCTTGTAGAGCGGATTGGAAGCGACGTGGGGCGGTGTCGGCACCGTAGGGGATGCCGCGGAATACGTGCGTGCCGTTTTCGGTCTGGCCGGCGAGGCGGCCGCTGCGGACGCGGGCGATGGGGCTGGTGAGGGTGTTGGCCCAGCTGGTGTTGCTGAAGCTGCCCAGGCTCGTTGCTGCGGCCAGCAGGGTGGTTTGCTGGAGGAAGCTGCGGCGGGCTGGGTTGTTGGGGTGCCGGGGCATGGTGGTTGTCTTTAATCAGGCGGTTGAGTGGTCAAGAGGCCTGGATGGTTCTGCCCCCTCTCCCCAACCCTTCCCCCGCGAGGGGAGAGGGGCTTTGGAGCGCTACCTCGGTTGAGTTGTCTGCGACGCCATCCAGCTCAGAGCCAGTTGTGGCCATGCGGCGGTGGTCAGTCCGGTCGTGCCGCGTGTACCGAAGCCGTGGCCGCCGTGTGGGAACAGATGCATTTCGCTGCTGACCTTTGCGCTGCGCAGGCTGTCGTAGAACAGCAGGCTGTTGCCTACCGGCACTGCGTCGTCGTCAGCTGCATGCAGCAGGAAGGTTGGCGGTGTATCGACGCGCACCTGCAGTTGCATGGAGTAGTGCTGCAGCAGCTCATCGCCGGGCGCACTGCGGAGTAACCGTGCGCGCGAGCCTGCATGTGCATCGGCCCCCAACATGGTGATGACCGGGTAGATCAGCAGCTGGAAGTCCGGGCGTGCGCTTTCGTCATCAATCGCATCGTTGTGCGGATAGACCATGCGGTCAAAACCATTGCCCAGGCGCGCGGCCAGATGCCCGCCGGCAGAGAAGCCCATCGTGCCGATGTGCTGCGGGTCCACGTCCCATTCGCTGGCGCGGTGACGGATCAGCCGCAGTGCACGCTGCGCATCGGCCAGCGCCGCTTCACGGTCGGCGCGGCCTTCGCCGGGCAGCCGGTAGCGCAGTACGAACAGGGTCACCCCGCCCTGTTCCACCAGGGCCGGCACCAGTGCCGTGCCTTCCTTGTCCAGCACGACGCGTTGATAGCCGCCGCCGGGGATTACCAGCAAGGCGCTCCCATTGGGCTTGGTTGGACGATAGGCCACCAGATAGGGCGCGCTGACATGCTCGATATAGCGGTCTGGCAGCGCCGGATCGCTGCTGCGTTCGACGATGCGCTGCGCCTGCGACAGCGGCTTGTCCCCCGGTGCCATACCCTGCGGCCATAGCGCGATACGGTCGGCCGCCGCCGCCGCGGGTTCACCATCAATGGCGGCCAACGCGGTTGCCGGAAGCAATCCTATAAAAGCGGCGAAAGCCAGCTGCAGCAATGGTTTCAATCGAATCATGAGCGTAGCGGTCAGGTCTTGGCTGAGGGCGTGGTACAGGTTCTGGTGCAGTGCACATTGTCAGATGACACCGGTTTACCTTATACAGCCAGTCACGGCACTGTCGATGGGCAGTGCAGCAAAGTCACCAGGAGAGTCACTTGAGCAACGACCAAGGCAGCCAGCCGCAGGCGCCAGCCGCGCTGGACGAGATTGCCCGCACTTTTGTGGAAGCACGCCGCGATGGCCGCTCGCTTCCGGATTTCCCCGGTGCGATCCCGGACGACCTGGTCACCGCCTATCAGGTGCAGGATCTGGCGATCGATCGCTGGGATGACAGTGTGGTCGGCTGGAAGGTGGGCTATATCGCCGCCGAACGCCGCGACAGCTCTGGCGACGACCGCCTGCTCGGCCCGATCTTCAAGCGTAATCTCTGGAATGCTACCGGTAGCATCGTGGAGATCCCGGTATTTGCGGCCGCAGGCGGCTTTGCCGCGGTGGAAGCCGAGTACGTGCTGGAACTGCTGGCCGATGCGCCGGCCGACAAGCTCGACTGGACCCCGGAAGAAGCCGAGGCACTGCCGGCCAAGCTCTATATCGGCGTGGAAGTGGCCAGCAGCCCGCTGAAAACCATCAATGTGCTGGGCCCGCGCGTGGTGGTATCCGATTTCGGCAACAACAACGGCCTGGTGCTGGGTGGCGAAGTCCCGAACTGGACCCGCTGCGACGAGCCGGAACTGCGTGCGCAGACCGAGATCGATGGCGTCGTGGTCGGCACCGGTGGCGCCACCACCCTGCCCGGCGGCCTGCGTGCGGCCTATGCCTTCGCGCTGTCGCGTTCGGCCAAGCGTGGCCGGCCGTTGAAGAAGGGCGAGCTGATCGCTACCGGCAATGCCACTGGCATCCACGACATCACCGTGGGCCAACAGGCATTGATTCGCTTCGCCGGTTACGGCGACATTTCCTGCAAGGCTGTGCCGGCCGGGTAATCCCGGCAGCCACGGTAGCAACGCGTTGGAGGGCGCTATGGTTACTCGAAGAGGCTTTCTCAAAACCAGCATGGGGGCATTGGCCGTTCCGGTACTCGCCGCCTGTTCTGGCGGCGGCAAGGGTGCGGCCGCTGGCAGTCAGCTGCTGACCGCTACCGATGTACACGTGGCCGATTACCCGACGGTCACCGCGGTTAAGTGGATCGGCGAACAGCTGCTGCGCGAAACCGGCGGCCGTCTGGGCTTGAACCAGTTCCACTCCGGCCAGCTCGGCCGCGAGTCCGAGGCGATCGACATGGCACGCTTCGGCGCCATCGACATCACCCGCGTTTACTCTGGCGCGCTCAACAACGCGTTTCCGCTGACCCGCGCGCTGTGCCTGCCGTATGTGTTCGACTCGGTCGCGCATATGCGACGCGCGCTGGATGGCGGTATCGCCGATGCGGTGTTGCAGGGCTTTGAAACCCGTGAGCTGGTCGGTCTGGCGGTCTATGACTCCGGTGCGCGCAGCTTCTACAACACCAAGCACCCGATCGTCACGCCCAAGGACCTGCACGGGCTGAAGCTGCGCGTGGCCAGCTCGGACATCTTCCTGCAGCTGATGCGCCTGTTCGGCGCCAATCCCACGCCGATGTCGCTGGGCGACACGTTCTCCGGCATGGAGACGCACATGATCGACGGCGCCGAGAACAACATGCGAAGCTTCCATTCCAGCCGTCATTTCGAGGCCGCGCATTACTGGTCGGAAAGCCAGCACTCGTATGCGCCGGACATCCTGCTGATGTCGCGCCGCAGCCTGGATGCGCTGACGCCATCAGATCGTCGCCTGCTGATCGATCTGGCGCGGCAATCGGTGCAGGTGATGCGCACCGCATGGGACGCATCCGAAGACAAGGCCCGCGCCGCAGTACTGGCGGCCGGGGTGAAGTTCAACGCGGTCGATATGCCGGCGTTCCGCGCAGCCGCCGAGCCGCTGCTGCGTGACTACCTGCAGCAGGCCGATATCGCCGCGCTGCACCGTCGCATCCGCGACTTCGCCTGAGGGGGCCGTACCGATGTCCGATTCCAACGTACAAACGGGCCCGGCAGGTTTCCAGCGCGTGCTGGAGAAAGTTGCCGACGTGGTCATCTACATCGCCGTCACCGCCCTGCTCGGGCTGGTGGTGGTGCAGGGCTGGCAGGTCTTCGCCCGCTATGTGATCAATGATTCGCCGAGCTGGACCGAGCCGGTCACGCTGTTGCTGCTGAGCACCACGATGAGCATGGGTGCGGCCGCCGGTGTGTATACCAACCGCCACTTTGGCTTCTTCCTGCTGGCCGAGCAGATGCATCCGCTGGTCAAGCGATTGATCGATGCGCTGGTACCGCTGATTGTCGGCACCATCGGCGGCTTCCTCGCCTGGTGGGGTTGGGTGCTGTGGCTGGACGGCCTGCACATCAAGACCGCCGGTGCCAACCTGCCGCAGAGCGTGAACTACCTGCCGTTGAGCATCGGTGGTGCACTGATGGCGGTGTTCGCGCTCAATCGCCTGCTGTTGTCGCTGCGCGCAGGCGCCGGCAAGACCGCCAACGCTGCTGAAGGGGACCGCTGAGTCATGGGTATCGCTATTCTTTTCCTGGTGTTCGGCGTGCTGTTGTTGATCGGCGTGCCGGTGGCCTATGCCTTGGCTGCGGCTGCGCTGGCCACCTTGCTGTACCTGGATATTCCCAGCATCGTACTGGTCCAGCAGATTTCCGCCGGTACCGGCTCGGCCTCGCTGATCGCCATTCCGCTTTTCATCTTTGCCGGTGAAATCATGATGCGCGGCGGTATTTCCGAGCGCTTGATCTCGCTGGCGTCATCGCTGGTCGGGCGCATGCGCGGTGGCCTTGGCCAGGTCTCGATCCTGTCCTCGCTGTTCTTCGGCGGCGTGTCGGGTTCGGCAATTGCCGACGTCTCGGCGGTTGGTGGCACGATGATTCCGCAGATGGTCAAGCGCGGTTATGACCGTGACTTCGCGGTCAACGTCAGCATCACCGCCGCCTTGGTGGCGTTGCTGGTGCCGCCCTCGCATAACCTGATCCTGTTCTCGGCCGCGGCCGGTGGTGGCCTGTCCATTGCCGATCTGTTCGCCGCAGGCATCGTGCCGGCCTTGTTGATGACGCTGGTGCTGATGATCACCGGTTATGTGGTCGCGCGTCGTCGCGGTTACGGCGTGGAAGCCTTCCCGGGCTGGCGCGCGGTGCTGCTGCGGCTGGTTGCCGCCCTGCCCGGCCTCGGCCTGGTCGGCCTGATCTTCTTCGGTATCCGCGCCGGCATCTTCACCGCGGTGGAATCAGCTGCAATCGCCGTGGTCTACGCCTTGCTGGTGACCACCGTGCTGTACCGCCAGCTGCGCATCAAGGAGTTCTTCGAGACCGTCATCCACGCGGCGCGCAGCACCGGTGTGATCCTGTTCGTGATCGCCACCGCTGCGGTGTTCGGCTGGTTGCTGGCCTACCTGCAGGTACCAGCAGCGGCGGTGGACTTCCTGCAGTCCTTCGCCCACAGCAAGTACATGGTGCTGCTGATGATCGTGGTGATGCTGCTGTTGCTGGGCACCTTCATGGATCTGGCGCCGATGATCCTGATCTGCACACCGATCTTCCTGCCGGTGGCCAAGGCCTATGGCATCGACCCGATCCACTTCGGCCTGGTGCTGGTGCTGACTGGTGGCTTGGGTCTGGTCACGCCGCCAGTGGGCTCGGTGCTGTTCATCGGCACCGCCATCGGCAAGATCAGCGTCGGCGAAAGCATGAAGACCATCTGGCCGTTCTGGATGGCAGGGCTGGCGGTGTTGCTGATTGTGACCTTCTTCCCCGAACTGTCGCTGTGGCTGCCAGCACTGTTGCGCAGCTGATGCGCACCGCTGGGCAGGCCAGCGCCTGCCCAGCGGTGGCGGATGTAACCAGGGAATGCTGCTGAGGCCAGCTGCGAGGTATGGCGGCCTGCCCTGCCCTGCCGGCAGCGCATGTGCAGCGGTAGCAGCTGGATTGTCTGGGTTGGGGCTGCGGTAAGGACGCCGGCCAACGGCTTGCGTATCCTGTTCAGATGGAAGTCCCCGGCTGGCATCACAATGTGGCGGGGACTTCGTTGCGCTGAGGCCGGCCATGGCCAGCGCGGTTCGCCCGCTTCGTTACCGCGCCGTGGTTTGAGTGCGGCCCGATAGAATGTTCGTATTGAACGGTTTCAAGGAGTTTCCTTGCGCAAGAATGCCGATGTCGCCGCCACGCCCAAAGCGCTGGGACGGCCTGCCACCATCAACGACATCGCGCGTTTGTCGGGGGTTTCCAAGAAGACGGTCTCGCGGATCATCAACAACTCGCCGCTGGTGCGCAAAGACACCCGCGACAAGGTTGAAGCGCTGATGCGCGAAGTCGGCTACACGCCCGATCCGCTGGCGCGTGGGCTGGCGTTCCGGCGCTCGTTCCTGATCGGCATGGTCTACGACAACCCCACCGCGCAATACGTGGTGGACATGCAGAACGGTGCGCTGGACGCGCTGCGCGGTTCCACCTTCGAGCTGGTGGTGCACCCTTGCGACACCCGCAGCCCTGGCTATATCGAGGGCGTGAAGCGCTTCGTGCAGCAGCAGAAGCTGCACGGGGTGATCCTGGTGCCGCGTGCCTCCGAGGACCAGGCACTGGCCGACATGCTGGATGAGATCGGCTGCCGCTTCACCCGCATCGCCGCGCTGCCGCTGGATGAAACCTCGCAGATGGTGATCACCCATGACCGCGACGGCGCTGCCGAAGCGGCCGATTATCTGCTGTCGCTGGGCCATCGCGACATCGCCCTGATCACCGGCCCCACCGCCTACCGCTCCGCGCACGAGCGCACCGCTGGTTTCCTTGAGGCATTGGAGCGGCGCGGCATCGAGCTGCCGCCGGCACGCATCATCGAGGCCGGCTACACCTTCGAATCGGGTGTGGCCGCGGCCGAGAAGCTGTTGCTGGGCAAGCAGCGCCCGACCGCCATCTTCACCGGTAACGATGAAATGGCCGCCGGCGTCTACAAGGTGGCGATGCGTGCCGGCATCAGCATTCCACGCGAGTTGTCGATCGTCGGTTACGACGACAGTCCGCTGGCCTCACGGCTGTGGCCATCGCTGACTTCGGTACGCCGCAACACCCGTGACACCGGGAGAACAGCGGCCGCGATGCTGATCCAGCCCGAGGGCAAGACGGCCATGCCGATGGCCAGCGTGCGCCCGCATCTGATCGTGCGCGATTCCTGCCAGCCGCCGCAGGACTGATTCGTTCCAAGTTTTTGTTTTAAAAAGGTAATTGCTTATCTTGCAGTGCAAAATGACACCGGTTTCCATAATTGGCTAGAATCGCCCGGCAGGCCCGCGGATTGCAGCGGCGGGCCACTGGACAGATGCGCTGACCGGGATCGACCCGGCGCCATCGCCCCGCTCCGGCACCCGCCGCCGGCAGCACTACCGAACTACCGCTCTGGGAGAGGAACAGCATGACGAATCCATTCAGTCTCGAAGGCAAGGTTGCCCTGGTAACCGGTGCCAATACCGGCCTGGGCCAGGGCATCGCGCTGGCGCTGGCCGCCGCCGGTGCCGACATTGCCGGCGCCGGCATCGTCCCGGCCGACGAGACCGCCGAGAAGGTGCGCGCGCTGGGCCGCCGCTTCCTCAACATCGAAGCCAACCTGATCAGCATCGAGCCGGTTGAGCGCGTGGTTGCTGAAACGATTGCTGGCTTGGGCCGCATCGACATCCTGGTCAACAACGCCGGCCTGATCCGCCGTGCCGACGCGGTGGATTTCAGCGAGAAGGATTGGGACGACGTGATGAACGTCAACATCAAGTCCGCGTTCTTCATGAGCCAGGCTGCAGGCAAGCAGTTCATCGCCCAGGGCAGCGGCAAGATCATCAACATCGCCTCGATGCTGTCCTTCCAGGGCGGCGTGCGGGTGCCGTCGTACACCGCCTCCAAGAGCGGCATTGCTGGCATCACCCGTCTGCTGGCCAATGAGTGGGCCGGCAAGGGCGTGACCATCAACGCCATCGCCCCGGGTTACATGGCCACCGACAACACCGCGCAGCTGCGTGCTGATGAAGACCGCAACAAGGCAATCCTGGAGCGCATCCCGGCCGGCCGCTGGGGCAAGCCGGAAGACCTGGGCGGCACTGCGGTGTTCCTGGCGTCGAGCGCGTCGGATTACGTCAACGGCGCGATCATTCCGGTGGATGGTGGTTGGTTGGCGCGCTAAGGATTGAAGGTGGTGAAGCGGAAGCTGAAAGGCAGGTACGAAGCGTAAAGCTGAAAAGCCAGAAGCGCCCTCACCCCTACCCCTCTCCCGCATGCGGGAGAGGGGAAAGCAACAACCAAAGCCAAAGCCAAAGCAGTAGCCAAAGCAACAGCCAAAGCCAAAGCAAAGGCTGAAGCAAAGGCTGAAGCAAAAGCAAAAGCAAAAGCAAAGGCTGAAGCAAAAGCAAAGGCAATGATCAAAGCAGCAGCGAGTGGCGGCAGCCAACCAGCAGTCGCTAGCAGCACAGGTTTCCCTTCTCCCGCTTGCAGGAGAAGGTGCCCCGAAGGGGCGGATGAGGGGAGCTCTTGCTTCTGCACTTGCTTCCACCCCATCAACAACAACGTTTCCCCTAATTGAGAGTCACGCAATGAAAATCGCATTGATGCAGGAGTTCAGCCAGGCCGCCAAGAACCCGGTGGTGCTGGAGCAGCTCAACACCGTCGCCGCTGCACAGGGCCACGACGTGTTCAACGTTGGCATGGATGGTGACAATGATCACCGCCTGACCTACATCCACCTCGGCATCTGCGCTGCGCTGCTGCTCAACGCCAAGGCCGTGGACTTCGTGGTTGCCGGCTGTGGCACCGGGCAGGGCGCGATGATGTCGCTCAACGCATGGCCGGGCGTGTTCTGCGGCTACTGCATCGAGCCGACCGATGCCTTCCTGTTCGCCCAGGTCAACAGCGGCAACGCGCTGGCACTGCCGTTCGCCAAGGGCTTCGGCTGGGGCGCGGAAATCAACATCCGCTACATCTTCGAGAAGGCATTTGCCGGTGAGCGCGGCCAGGGTTACCCGGCCGAGCGCAAGGAATCGCAGATGGCCAATGCCGGCATCCTGGCGCAGCTGAAGCAGGGCGCGTCCAAGGACTTCGTCGAAGGCCTGAAGGCCATTGACCAGGAACTGGTAAAGCAGGCCGTCGGCGGCGAGCGCTTCCAGAAGGCATTCTTCGACAACGCGCAGGACGACAACATCGTCGCCTACGTGAAGAGCGTGCTGGGCAAGTAAGCTCACGCATGCGGTAGCGCCCTTGCGGGCAGACAAGGGCGCCTACGGGCGCCTTTGTTGTTTGTGGATACCGATGCACCCAACGACACATTCGTAATGTTGAATACCAGCCCTTCTCCCCTTGCGGGAGAAGGTGCCCGAAGGGCGGAAGAGGGGAGGCGTGCACCGCACGCGCGCTTCTTGGTGCTGGAACTCATCAAGCCAGCGATCTTCGATCGCGTCTCCTCTCCCCAACCCCGCTCCACAAGGGGAAAGGGGCTTCAAGGCGAACAGCAAAGCATGAAGACCTCAGCTTTTTTCCTCATCCTCCTAAGCGCTTTCTTTGCCAGCGCCCACGCCAACGAACCCACCCACCGCATCTTCATAGCTGCAGACTCTACCGCCGCCAGCTATGGCCCGGAACGCGCGCCACAAGCCGGTTGGGGCCAGGTGTTGCAGAGCTGGCTCGACGACAGTCAATGGCAGGTACGCAATCATGCGGTCGGGGGCCGCAGCACCCGCAGCTTCATCAACGAAGGGCGCCTGGATGCAATCGGGAAGGAACTGCAGCCAGGTGATGTGCTGCTGATCCAGTTCGGCCACAACGATGCAAAGCAGGAAGATCCAACGCGCTACACCGATCCAGACAGCGACTATCAACAATTCCTCTCGCGCTACATCGCCGCTGCACGTGCGAAAGGCGCGACGCCAATCCTGATCACACCCGTCGCGCGTCTGCTCTACGACTTCGGCGCGCTGCTGGATACGCACGGCCGCTACACGCAGGCGATGAAGCACGTCGCCGCAGAACAAAATGTGCAGCTGATCGATCTCAACGCAAGTTCGATGGCGTGGATACGGGCGCTGGGCGAGCAGGGCGCCAAGCCGTACTTCATGTTCGTGCCCGAGCAGAACAAAGCCGACAGCACTCACTTCAGCGTTGCCGGCGCAACGGCGGTTGCTTGCCAGGTGATGCGCGGCTGGGTGCAGATCGCGCCGCAGATGAAGCCCACACTCAAGCGCGATATCGACTGCGGTGCGATAGGCGTGGGGCAGGGCGCTGCGCCTTCCACATCAAGCGCGGCGCTACCTGTTGTTGCCACACCAAAACAGGATGCAGGCAACCCGCACGGCTCACAGGTCATCCGCGAACAGGACATCGGCCGGCAACAACCCGGCCCGCACGGTGGTGCAGGTCCAACCACCGCCTACTCGTTCTTTGCCGAGGTAAGCGATCTGCCCTTCGTCATGCGCAAGCGCGTACTACATAAGGGCGCCGGCATCGGCCTGCATCCGCAGCACAAGGATGAGATCTATTACATCGTCAGCGGCCGCGGTCTGTACGTGCTGGACGGCAAACAGTACGACGTCGCTCCAGGCCATGCCTTGCTTACCCGCAGCGGCAGCAGCCATGCCCTGCAACAGACGGGTGAAGATGATCTGGTGGTGATGCTGGCGTATCCGGCGACGCGTTGATTGCGCAGGTTGGGAGCCCCACCCGGCCCGCCGCAACGGTAATCGGCTGCGGCATCGGTGCAAAGATGACCTTCCACCGGCACCTCCGCGGCGGATGACGATGCCGGTACCGGGCCAGCTTGACACGGCACCGGACGGCCCCCAATGTGCCGTCCTTAGGGGCTTCCGATCCAGACAACCACCGCTTCTGCGCGAGCAGCTGCCGGCGGCGCGCGTCCTGCGGACGTGGCGGTTCGGCTCAGGAAGAATGGAATACGCATCATCCAGGATGGAATCAGATGAAGAAGACCTGCCTTGCCGCATTCGTTCCGTTGTTGCTGCTGAGCGCCGGCGCTGCCGATGCTCAGTCCATTTCCAAGGGGTGGGCCGCCTACCGCGCCCAGCAGACTGCGCCCGCCGCTACAACGCCAGCGCAGCCGCCGGTGGCCGGTGAGACTGCGGCGCAGGTTACTCCTGCTTCGCCCATCGTCCCGACACCTGCAACGGCACCCGCACCGCAATGGGGCGGCCCGTCGTCCAGGCGCGAGCAGCCGCAGCATGGTTTCTTTGTCGGCGTGCAGGGTGGTGCTGGTTGGGTGTACGAGGACGTCGATCAGCGTGTGGTTTCCGCCAATGCGGGTTACCGCTGGCAGATAGAAGATTTCGCTCAGGTCGGTATCGAGCTTGGTGCAGGCAGGTTGCAGGAAACGCACTGGAAGGGCTATCTGGTGCCTGAGGTGAAGTTCACCAATATCGGCGCGAACGCGCGTTTCAGCTTCGGCAGAAATGGCGCCTGGTTCGGCACCGTGCGTGCGGGCTACTGGCGAGCCAAGTCGGATGACTACTGGGGCGAGGTCAGTACCGACGGTGCCTACGCAGGCTTGGGTGTTGGCGTAGACATCAGCCGTCACTTCAATCTGCAGCTGATGTACACCGGCTACCTGTACTCGGCTGAGTACAACTACGACGACGAAGTGTACGAGGTGAGGGGGGCCGACGTGGTCACCCTGGGGGCGGAAGTCCGCTTCTGATTGCTTGTGTGCCGGTCGTTGCAGGCCGGCTCACGGCTGCGCTTGATTAGCCGCTGTAGCGGCCGGATGCCGCCCACGGCTCCTTCTCCAAGCGCTGTGCCAGGTAGTCGATCAAGGCCTGTACCCGTGCCGGCCGATGCAGGCCGGGCGGGGTGATGATGCTCAACGCCAGCGGTTCGACCTTCCAGTCGTCCATGGCGGTCTGCAGGCGGCCGTCGCGTAGTTGTTCCCAGACCAGGAACTCCGGCTGCAAGGCCAGCCCAAGCCCGGCCTGCAGGGCGGCATCGAATATGTCGGCATTGTTGGCCTGCAGTTGGCGCGGCACGGTCTGCGCGAACTCGCCGTGGCGCGGGTGGCGGAAGCGCCATGTATTGCCGCCGCGGGTATAGCTGTATTGAAAACCGCGGTGCTGGACCAGATCACGCGGATGGGTGGGGCGGCCGTGCGCTTCGAAATACGCGGGCGACCCGACCAGCAGAATGCGTACCTGGCATAGCTGGCGCGCGCGCAGGCTGGAGTCGGCAAGCGTGGAAATGCGCAACGCCATGTCGAAGCGTTCGGCCACCAGGTCCACCATCTGATCACTGAGCTGGATATCCAGCTCCACGTCCGGGTGCGTCTGCATGAACTCCGGCAGCAACGGCGCCAGCCGCGACACGCCGAATGACATCGGTGCCGCCAGCCGGATCAGGCCGCGCAGCGCCGCCGAACGGTCGGCGACTTCGGCTTCGACCGCTTCGCCTTCGTCGAGGATGCGTACTGCTCGCGCCAAGGCCGCTTCACCCGCGGCGGTCAGCGACATGCGCCGCGAGGTGCGGTGGAACAGGCTGGTGCCGATGCGCGTCTCCAGCCGGGTGATGGCCTTGGAGACGGTGGCCTGCGACAGCTGCAGCTCCTCGGCGGCGCGGGCGAACGAGCCGGCTTCGGCGACCTTGGCGAAGATCGCCCAGGCTTCCAGGTCTGGCAGACGGTTCATGGCGACAGCTCGCAGGGCAGGGTGGGGCGATCATGTCATAAATGGAAATAATGCATTTCCATACTTTCTATTCTCGACATTGAGGGGCAGGCCTAGACTTGCCCCCATCGAAACCCCACTGCTTTCAGGAGAACGCCATGATTGAACGTCGCCCATTTGCCAGCCTCGGTGGAGCCAATCACGGTTGGCTCGATGCCAAGCACCACTTTTCCTTCGCCGAATACCAGGACAACAAGCGCATGAACTGGGGCGCGATGCGGGTCTGGAACGACGACATCATCCAGCCCGGCACCGGCTTCCCGGCGCACCCGCATGCCGAGATGGAAATCATCACCTATGTGCGCGAAGGCGCCATCACCCACAAGGACGACCAGGGCAACCAGGGCCGTACCGAGGCCGGCGATGTGCAGGTGATGAGTGCCGGTACCGGCATCCGCCACGCCGAGTACAACCTGGAGGCGGGTGTCACCAAGATATTCCAGATCTGGATCTTCCCGGACCAGCGCGGTGGCAAGCCGTCCTGGGGCAGCAAGCCCTTCCCCAAGGGCGAGCGCTCGGGCCGCTTCATCACGTTGGCCAGTGGCATGGAAGGTGACGACGATGCATTGCCGATCCGCGCCAACGCCCGCGTGCTGGGCGCCACGCTGAAGGCCGGCGAGAGCACCGAGTACCACTTCACCGATGCCAACCGTTACGGCTATCTGGTGCCGAACACCGGCAAGGTCGACGTCAGTGGCGTGGTGTTGGAAGCCCGCGATGGCGCTGCCATCACCGGCGAGACCAGCATCCGAATCACCGCGCTGGAGGATTCCGAGCTGGTGCTGGTGGATACCGCGGCGCTGCAGTAAGCAAAGCCGGGCACAGGCTTGTAGTGCTGCTCACTTCAGTCGAGCAGCATTGCCCGGGTTGCGAAGTTGGTGATGCAGCGGCTTCGCAATCCGGCATGGGTCAGCGTTTGTTTGTAGGAGCGGTGTAAGCCGCGAAGCTGACATTGTTGAGGTTCTTGGTATCTGTGCCATCTGCTGATGTACCTGCTTCGCGGCTGACGCCGCTCCTACAAAAGCCGGTGTGCGTGCCGTTGTAAGCAACGGCTTATACGTATTCAGTCGATCAGGTTCGCATCAACAACAAAGGGCACGGATATCCGCGCCCTTTGTCGTGTGCTGTCTGCATTACCCCGCCTTCTGATACAGCGTCACCACGCAGGCGCCGCCAAGACCAATATTGTGTTGCAGACCGATGCGGGCATTGTCTACTTGCCGCGCGTCGGCCTGGCCGCGTAGCTGCCATACCAACTCGGCGCATTGCGCCAGCCCGGTCGCGCCGAGTGGATGGCCTTTGGACAGCAGGCCGCCGGAAGGATTGACCACTACCTTGCCGCCGTAGGTGTTGTCGGCCTCGATGATGAAACGCTCGGCGTCGCCCTCCGCGCACAGTCCCAGTGCCTCATAGCTGAGCAGCTCGTTGCTGGTGAAGCAGTCATGCAGTTCCACTACCTGCACTTCGTCTGGACCGATGCCGGCGCTTTCATAGACCTGTGCGGCAGCACGTTGCGACATGCCGTAGCCAACCGTGTCGATCATCGAACTGGCAAAGCTGTCCGGGCCATCGGTAGTCATCGCCTGGGCGAGGATGCGCACGGCCTTGCCGAGCAGGCCATGGCGGCGCGCAAACGCCTCCGAGCACAGAATCGCGCCGGCCGCGCCGCAGGTGGGCGGGCAGCACTGGTAGCGTGTGAGTGGGTCGTAGACCAGCGGCGAAGCCATCACTTGCTCCAGTGTCAGCGGTTGCGCGAACAAGGCATACGGATTGTTGCAGGCATGCCTGCGCGCCTTCACCGCAATGCGGCCGAAGGTTTCGCGGGCGATGCCGTAGCGTTGCTGGTACTCGCGCCCGGCCGCGCCAAACAGCTGGGCGGCCAACGGCGCCGCGTTTTCGCCGTGCAGTTTGCTGAGCACTGCCTGATGCCGCTGCAACGGCGATTCGCGGTCATCGAACAATGTGCCAAGCGCACCAGGTCGCATCTGCTCGAAGCCCAGTGCCAACACGCATTCGGCCGCACCGGACTGGACAGCCTGTCGCGCCAGCCACAGTGCTGTCGATCCGGTGGAGCAGTTGTTGTTGACGTTGACCACGGGGATGCCGCTCAGGCCGAGCTCGTACACCGCGCGCTGGCCGCTGGTGGAATCGCCATAGACGTGGCCGACGTAAGCCTGCTGCACATCGGCGTAGTCGATACCGGCATCGGCCAAGGCCTTGCGGCCGGCGTCGGCAGCCATCAACGGATAGGGCGGGCTGGTCCCGGGTTTGCTGAAGGGGGTCATGCCCACACCCACCACCAAGGCGTATCCCTCCATCGCAATCATCCTCGCCCCAGTGGCAGGTTGTGAGCTGCGCTGATCATGCTCAGAACACCTTCATCAGTCGCACCTGGGTGATCAGCTTGTCCCTGAAGCCACCTTCGGTATTGAACTCGGTGCCGAGCATGCCGTTGACCTGGAAGCTCGGCGTGAACATGTGGCTGGCGAAGACTTTGACCACATCACCACGGGTTTTCTGCAGGTCGTAGACATCGTCCTTGAATGACTTGCCGCCGGTTACCGCGGAGTAACCGAACGACACCGAGGTGGCTGCCGACAACTGCCTGCGCAGGTAGGCCTGCGCCTGCCAGCTCGGGTCGACCGAGACTTCCACGCCGCGCTCGCGGTGATCCTTCTGCATGGCCACGTCCAGTGCGCCATCGAAGAACCAGCCGTTGCCGAAGCCATGGATCACGCCCAGCTGCGGCATGAAGGTGTAGGTGCCCGAACCCAGCCCGGGCTTGCCCAGGTCGTAGCTGCCGGTTGGCGTTGTCAGGTACCAGGTCACGCCAACCGTGGTGCCCTTGCTCGGCTCGGCAGGCGTGGCAAAGAAGGTGGTGAAACCCAGGGTCAGATCGCCCACGCCATCGTTGGCATCGGGCTTGGCGCCGCCGACCTTGAAGTTGTCCAGGCTGCCGAACGGCAGGAAGGCCTGGTAGGCCACCGGCATGTTGCCGATCTGGCTGTAGTGCAGCACGCGGGCGATGCCCAGGTTGGTATCCAGATGCGAGCTGGGAATCCTGCCGACCCCATCCAGCGAGAACTCGTTGCTGCTGGAATGACCGGCGTAGAACAGACCCAGCGTGGTGCCTTTTGGCAGCACCGTGTAGTCGCCGGGCATGATGTCGATCGCTGCGGCATTACCGGCGAACAAGAGGGCGGTGATGGCAACGGCAGTGGTGCGCTTGCTCAACATGTAAATCCTCCAGATCGGTGTACTGCGATGAATGCTCCATGCCGCGCCGGTATCACTCCGGTAGCGGTGCATGGGGCAGGGTGTCGGTGGCCAACAAGGCCGCACGGATTTCGGGTTTGACGATTTTTCCGACCTTGGACTTGGGCAGGACCGGCCACAGCTCGATCTGCTTGGGCGCCTTGACCCCACCCAGCTGTTGACGGGCAAAGGCAATGAGTTCTTCGGCACTGCTCTCGGCACCGTGGCGCAGTTCCACCACGGCAACGATGCGCTCGCCCCACTTGTCATCGGGCAGGCCGATCACCGCACAGTCCTGTACGGCAGGGTGCGCCTGCAGTACCTGCTCCACTTCGATCGAGTACACATTGAAGCCGCCGGTGATGATCATGTCCTTGGCGCGGTCGACGATGTACAGGAAGCCGGCGCTGTCCAGATAGCCGATGTCGCCGGTGTGATGCCAGCCGTGGCGTGCGGCCTCGGCACTGGCCTCGGGGTTGTTGTAATAGCCAGCCATCACCAACGAACCACGCACTACGATCTCGCCGCGGCTTCCGGTCGGCAGCAGCTGCCCGGCATCGTCCATCACCGCCACCTGGGTCAACGGTGCAGGCTGCCCGGCCGATGTCAGCCGCTGCAGGGCGATGCTGCCGTCGTCGTTGTAGTGATCACGCGGGGCCAGCGTCGACACCACCATCGGTGCTTCGGTCTGGCCGAAGAACTGTGCCATCGGGCCGATCCGTTGCAGTGCATCGGACAGGCGCTGCGGAGAGATCGGTGCGGCGCCATACCAGAAGCACTGCAGTGAGCCCAGGTCGGTGCTGTCCAGGGCCGGGTGGTCCAGCAGCATGTACAACGCGGTGGGCGGCAGCAGCGTATGGGTAACCCGGTGGCGTTCGATCAGCTGCAGGAACGCGCCGTAATCGGCATGGCCCATGATCACGATGCGCCCCCCCAAGGCCAGCATCGGCAGCGCGAATACCCCGGCGGAATGGGTGAGCGGTGCCAGCGCCAGATACACCGGCCTGCCGCTGAAGGGGTAACGCATCAAGACCGTGGCGGTCATCGCCTCCAGATTGCGTCCGGTCAGCATCACTCCCTTGGGTGTCCCGGTGGTGCCGCCGGTGCCGGGCAGCATCACCACATCGTCCAACGGCTCGCGTTGAAAGGGCGTGTCGTCGTGTGCGAACAACCACTGCTGCAGGGCAGGAGCGATATCCAGCTCGGCGTCGAGGCATATCACCGCGCGCAGCTTGGGCAGATCCGGCAGCATGGTCCGCACCATCGCTGCGTAGGTGCTGTGGAAAATCAGTGCGCTGCAGTCAAAGCCATCCAGCACCGCGCGGTTTTCACCCGCTTCATTGCGTGGATTGATCGGGCACCACACCGCGCCGCTACGCGAGATGCCGAATACGCAGCAGAACGCGAAGAGGTTGTTGCCCGACAGAATGGCCACCTTCTCGCCCGGAGCCACGCCGCTGGCCGCCAATGCGCGGCCGACGCGGTAGCTCAATGCCTGCACCTGCGCGTAGCTCAGCTCGGTGCCGTCCATGCTCAGGCAGGGCGCCTGTGCACCAAGCGAGGCGCCTTTGTCGAGGTAGTCAATCAGTCGCATCGTCGTGGTCCCTGCGCTCAGGCCTGCACGGTCAACAGCGGTGCCTGCACCAGCCCGAAGCTGCGCAGTGCGCCCAGCAACTCGTGGTGGCCAAATGCCTGGCAGGCCGACGCAAAGCCCACCCGCTTGGGCGGTTGCTGCAGCAGCCACGCCGCAGTGAAGGCCTGCAGCAACCCGGTCTGCTTGTAATTGCAGTTGCCATGGATCACGCAGTGCGCGCGCCCCAACGGACCGGAGGCATGCACCGAGTCCACCGATTTGTTGATGCGTGGGTTTTCACGGGGCGGCATGCTGTTCATCACCCCGGATGCGGTCTGCGCCAAGGCCGCGTAGCGCTGCTCCGGCGGCATGTCCTTGGTTGCTTCCAGGGCGGCTGCAACAATCTTTGGCACGCCCTGCATCAGTGGTTTGTTGAACACACCGCCAAGCACGCGCACATTGGCCACACGCGGGTCGCGGCGGAACCACACTGGGTGCGAGGTGCCACCCCATGGCAGGGCCAGTGCCGCTTCGTGCTGGCCTGGGATGCTCAGTTGGTACAGGCCTGCATCCGCCTCCCATTCGACGTACTGGTTCTGCTGCAGGTAGTAGGCCTTGGACATCGCCGCGTTGACCAGGATGGTCTGGGTGGAGGCGATGGTCGGGCTGCCACCCCAGAACACGGCGATATCCAAGGTATCCAACCCGGGTGTTTCCAGGCACAGCTGCGCGGCGATCTCGCCGGTTGTGTACATGTGCGCGATACCCGGCGATAGCAGCAGCCCGGCAGCGGCAAATCGCGCGCCCCAGTGTTCATCCAGATGGATCAGCCAGTCCTGCTCGCCGGTGGTATCGGCGTAATGGCAGCCGCTGGCCAGGCAGGCCTCCACCACCACATCGCCATAGCGGCTGAATGGGCCAACGGTGTTGAGTACTACCTTGGCACCGCGGAACAGCTCGGTCAGCGCGGCAACGTCGTGTTCGACGGCAACCACATCGTAATCGGCGGTTTCGATGCCGGCGACGTTGCACTGCATCGCAGCGTGCAGCTTGTCGGCGCTGCGACCGGCAGCGATGAAGGGGATACCGTATTCGCGCAGGTATTCGCAGATCAGGCGCCCGGTGTAACCGGACGCACCGTAGACCACCACGGGGCGCTTGTTGCTCATGGATTTCTCCTGTTCAAAAGTAAGATCGGGTCGGGCTTACATACCCATGCCGCCATCCACCGGCAGCCCCGCACCGGTGATGAAGCGCGCGCGCTGCGAGGACAGGAACACCACCGCTTCGGCGACTTCCTCCACCTCGGCCAAGCGCCCCAACGGGGTTTGTTCAATCACCGCACCGACCGCTGCCGGTACGTCTGCCGCCAGCCCGTTGCCGACGATGTCGTTGGCCAGCTGCAGGCCCATCTCGGTGGCGATCAGCCCCGGGTAGATGCAGTTCACCCGCACCCCGTAACCGAGCTTGCCGGCCTCCATCGCCGCGACCCGGGTCATCCGGTCCACCGCCGACTTGGTGGCGGAATAACCGGCAATGGCCGGGAAGGCGATGGTGGCGGCAACCGAGGCGATGTTGACCACCGAGCCGCCGTCACCGGCAATGCCGTCAGGACGCATCGCGCGGAACGCGTGCTTCATGCCCAGCGCGGTGCCGATGATGTTGACCTCGCACATGCGGCGCAGGCCAGCGGCGTCGATGTCGGCGATCAACGCGGTGACCTCGATGCCGGCGTTGTTGACCAGCAGGTCGAACCCGCCCAGCGTCGCCACCGTGGTTGCCACGGCGTGCTGCCACTGCCCGTCGTCGGCCACGTCCAGGTGCACGAAGCCCGCCTGTGCTCCTTCCTGCGCCAGCGCCGCCGCGGTGGCGCGGCCGGCCTCGTCGAGGATGTCTCCAATCATCACCGCCGCCCCGGCCTGTGCCAGTGCGGCGGCAATGGCCGCGCCGATGCCACGTGCACCCCCGGTAACCAGCGCCTTACGACCAACCAAGCTCTGCTCGCTCATGCTGTTCTCGCTCGATGTGCTGCGTTACGGCGCGGTCGGGATGGCCTGCGCCGGCATTCCTTGACACTCGTCAAACAAACTTTGGACGGATGTAAAGATATTTCTGGACAATTGTCATGCTGCGCCGCGCAATGGCAGAATCAGGCTCGAGTTCATGAATGGAAGTGCCGTGCCGTCCACGCCCCGTCGGTTGTCAAAATCCGCTGCTGCATCGCCGGCCAAATCGCCTGTGCGCAGGCAGCTGGCGGTGCCGGCCGACAAGTTCGCCGCGCGCCGCAGCGAGTTGGCCCAGGCCACGTTGTTGACCCTGGCGGATCTGGGTTATGCGCGCACCAGCCTGCGCGAGATCGCGCAGAACTCCGAGTACAGCCATGGCGTGCTGCACTATTACTTCACCGACAAACTGGACCTGATCAGCTGCAGCATCCGTGAGTACAAAGTGCATTGCGCCACGCGCTATGACGACGTGATTGCCAATGCGCGTTCGGTGGAGGAGCTTGCAAACGGCTTTCTTACCCGCCTTGGCGAGACCTTGCAGAACGATGCGAGGGTGCACAGCCTGTGGTACGACCTGCGCTCACAGGCCTTGTTTGAAGGCTTTCTGCGCGAAGATGTTGCAGAGATCGACCTGCTGTTGCAGGACATGGTCTGGCGGGTGGTGACGTGCTACGCCGCGTTCAACAAGAAGTCGCTGGCGGTGACGCCGGAAGTGGCCTATGCATTGATGGATGGCTTGTTCCAGCGGGCATTGTTGGAGCACGTCAGCGGCGATACTGATGCGGCGAAGAACCTGCAAATGCAGACCAAAAAGGTGATGCCGCTGCTTCTGGGTTAGGCCGTTGGCCTGGTCTGTTGCTATCGAAGAAGGCCGTTGCAACCGCGCTTCCTGACAGTTTCGTAATCTCCAGGTCAGGCCGATGACAGCTGGCCGCGCCTAGCCTGAGCACCTCTCCTGCAGGTGCCGGTCATGTCATTACTTCGTCGTTTTTCCCTCTCCGCTGCCGCCGTGCTGCTGGCTGGCGTCTTCATGTCGGCCGCTGCAATCGCGCATCCGCGTGTGCTGAGCTCCAGCCCTGCTGCCAACGCCGCCGTTGCCGCGCCTACCCAGATCGATGTGACCTTCAGCGAAGACTTGCTGGCACGCGGATCGCGCGCCGAGTTGTTCATGGGCCATGGCCGCCTGTGGATGAAGGTGGCAGCGGCGCCTGCGCAGGTACTTGCCGATGGCCGCACCCTGCGCACCGTGCCCAATGCAGCCTTGGTGCCGGGCAACTACCGCCTGCAGTGGCGCACGGTGGGATCGGACAGCCACCCGATGAGTGGCGAGATCGATTTCAGCGTCAAGTAAGCAGGCCGGATGATGTCGGAGTCCTTTGTCTACGCGCTGCGTTTCCTGTTGTATGTGGACCTGATGCTGCTGTTCGGCGTGCCGCTGTTCGCGCGCAGTCAGCGGTTGGCGCCGCTGCTGGGCTGGCGCAGTTGGGGCGTGCTGCTGGCGGTGGGTGGTCTGGTGATGGTGTTGCTGGACGCGACTCTGCGCGTTTCCACCTTGCTCGACATCGCGCCGGATGCACTGGGTGTAGATGATCTGGCCTGGTTCATCGGCGCCACCACCGCCGGTCGTGCCGCCTTGGTGCGCGGCGCGGTGCTGGCCTTGCTGCTGCTCCTGTTGCTGCCGCGGCGTCAGCACGCGCGCCAACTGCTGCCACAGACAGCATTGGCCGCCATCGCGCTGGCCAGCCTTGCCTGGAATGGTCATGCCGGCGCCGGCGACTACCTGCAGGGCTGGCCGCGGCTGTTGGCTGGCATCATCCACCTGCTTGCTGCCGGTGCATGGCTGGGCGCCATCGTGGCCTTGCTGAGCTTGCTACGGCGCAGCCAACAGCAGCCACAAGGTGAGCGCGCAGTGGCGTTGTTGGCCGGCCTGCGTGGCTTCGCGCTGCCTGGCACGGTCATCGTCGCGTTGCTGGCCGTTACCGGCAGCATCAGCTACATCGATCTGGGGGGTAGCATCGCCAGCCTTACCGGGACCACGCACGGGCGTTGGCTGTCGTTCAAGCTGCTGCTGGTGGCCGGCATGCTGCTGCTGGCAGCCTTGCACCGTTGGCGATTGGTGCCGGCTCTGGCCGCAGCACTGCAGACCAAGGCCGCCAACCCATTGCGGGCACTGCGCCGCAGCCTGTCGCTCGAAGCTGCGTTGGCGCTGCTGGTACTGGCATGTGTCGCCGTACTGGGTACGCTTGACCCCACCGCCTGAGCCAGCGCTGCTTCGAGGACCCGCAATGAAGTTGTTGATCGTCGAAGACGAACCCAAGACCGGCAGCTATCTGCGCCAAGGGCTCGAAGAGGCTGGGTATGTGGTGGACCTGGTCGCCGATGGCGTGGACGGGCTGCACCTTGCCAGCAGCGGCGACTATCAGCTGCTGATCCTGGATGTGATGTTGCCGGGCATGGACGGTTGGAGCGTGTTGGCGCGGCTGCGTGATGCAGGCAATCCGCTGCCGGTGCTGTTCCTGACCGCGCGCAGCAGCATCCCTGATCGCGTGCAAGGCCTGGAACTGGGCGCCGACGATTACCTGGTCAAACCCTTCGCCTTTGTCGAACTGCTGGCGCGGGTGCGTACCTTGTTGCGTCGCGGCCAGGTTCAGCCGCAGGCAGAGCGCATCGTCATCGCCGATCTGGTGGTGGATACCCTGCGCCGCCGCGTGCAGCGCGGCGAGCGCCGCATCCAACTCAGCCAAAAGGAGTACGCCTTGCTGGAACTGCTGGCGCGGCGCCGTGGTGAAGTGCTGCCGCGCTCGCTGATCGCATCGCAGGTGTGGGACATGAACTTCGACAGCGACACCAACGTCATCGATGTCGCGGTACGCCGGCTGCGCGCCAAGATCGACGACGATTTCGCCGACAAGCTCATCGTTACGGTGCGCGGCATGGGCTATGTGCTGGAAGCGCCAGCCGCCGGTGACGATGCGTGACGCGGCGCCGCTCCACCGTCTGGCGGTTGACCGCACTGCTGGCCACGATCAGTGTGTTGGTGATGGCGGTACTCGGCATCGCCATCGACCAGGCGGTGCGGCACAACTTCAATGCCCTGGACCACGCCGAGCTGGAGAACAAGGCGGCACTGATCAGCGATATGGCGGCGACCGTGCCGCCGCAGGAGCTCGGACAGCGCCTGGGTGAAGCTCTGGGTCATCATCCCGATATCGCCTTCTGGATTGGCGATGGCGACGGTAATGTTCTGTTCTCTACCGCGCCATCCACCTTGTTGGCCTATGCGCAGCAGCATTCACCGACGGCGCAGCTGCGGCAACAGCTGTGGCGCCTGCCGGATGGCAACCGCTTCATCGTTCTGCATCTGCGGCAGGTGCAACAGGGCCGCCCGTTGATCTTGTTGTTGGCGATTGACGGCGCCCGCCACGCGCCGTTCCTGCGAGGCTTCCACCAGCTGCTTGCGGCCTGCATTGTGTTGGCGGCGGTGGCCAGCAGCCTGCTCGGTGGCTACGTGGTGCGGCGCACGCTGCGGCCGCTGCAAAGCCTGGCCGATGAAGCCAAGCAGATCACCACCGAGCATCTCGACCGGCGCCTGTCAGTGGGCGCGGCACCGGCCGAGCTCGATCACCTCGCGCAGACCTTGAACAGCATGCTGGCGCGGCTACAGAACGATTTCGTGCGTCTGTCCGAATTCTCCGCAGACCTCAGCCATGAGTTGCGCACGCCGATCACCAACCTGCTTACCCAGGTGCACGTGGTGCTGGCGCAGCCGCGCGACAACGTCGCCTATCGCGATGCCTTGGGTTCCTGCGCCGAGGAGATGCAGCGGCTGTCGCGCATCGTTGCGGACATGCTGTATCTGGCCCAGGCCGAAGCAGTGGACGCGTTGCCAACCCGCGAGCGCGTAGCGCTGGGCAGCCTGGTGGATGCCTTGCTGGAGTTCTATGGTTTGTTGGCTGAAGACAAACAAGTGCAGCTGCAGCGCGACGGTGATGTCGATCTGCAGGGCAATCGTTTGATGATCCATCGTGCCGTTGCCAACCTGCTTTCCAACGCCATCCAGCATTGCCCGCCTGGCGGCGTGGTTCAGATACGTATCCGCAGCAACGATGGGCGCTGCAATATCGAAGTCCGCAATCCAGGTGCGCCGATTCCTGCCGAGGTATTGCCGCGACTGTTCGACCGCTTCTATCGCGCGGATCGTTCGCGCGGGCGTGGCCATGGTGAGGGTGCAGGCTTGGGTTTGGCGATCACCCGCGCCATCGCCCAGGCGCATGGCGGGCAGGTGCAGGTGGTTTCCACAGTACAAGGCACGGTGTTCAGTCTGCAGCTGCCGCTGGCATGAACGGCGCGCGTTGAAGCGCTAGGTCTTTTTGCGTTTGCCTGTGCTCGCGCGCGGCGGCTTGCGGCTGCCGGAAGCGCGGCCGGTGTTGCTTTGCGGACTGCTGGCGCCTAGTTGCTCCATCCAGGTAAGCACGTCCACGTAGGCGATGAAGTGCTGCAGGTACTCCGGCGACAGCTCCTGCATCAGCGCCATCGCGCGATAGGTGAGCACACTGGAGTTCAATGGACCGGCATCTTCTGGCAGCGAATCCAGACACTGCCGCAACAGGCTGTCGATGCGGATGCGGCTCCATAGCTGCTGGAATTCATCCAGTGCCGGCATCAACACTGCTTCGGTGCTATCGCCAGTGTCGCTGTCGCCAATTGCTGCGTTGGCGGTGCTCAGCGGCAACTGGTACTGCAGGGGATCTGCTTCCAGCTGCTGCAGCAATGACTGCAAAGGGCTTTCAGCGCAGGTATCTGCGGCAGGCTCCTTAACTTCGACGGCAACAAGCTGCGCATATGCGTCGGTCAATTGCGACAAGCGTGCATCCAACTGCGCGCGCGCGCTGCCCGCGTAGCGCTGTGCGCGCTGCGCCAGCGCCGCGATCAGCTCGAAACGTGGCGGATCGAAACGATCCGCGCCGCTTTCGCGCCATGCCTGCAGCTGTGCGAGTGCTGCCGAATCAGCGGGCATCATTGCGCGGCATCGGCCTTGTCGACCTGCTTGGGACGCGGGATCGGCGCGATCTCGACGCGGCGGTTCTTGGCGCGGCCCGCTTCGTCATCGTTGCTGCTGACCGGCTGCTCGGCACCGAATGCCGCAGCGAATACCGACTGCGACGGCACGCCATCGGCGATCAGGGTACGGGTGACGGTAAGTGCACGTGCAGCCGACAACTCCAGGTTATCGGCGAAGCGGCCATGGACCACGCGCACTGGCTGGTTGTCGGTGAAGCCGCTGACCATCAGGATCTCCTCGCGTGCGCCCAGATAGTCCCGCAATGGCGCGGCGATACTCTGCAGCAGCTCACGGCCTTCCGGCTGCAGCTGGTCGGAGTTGAGCGCGAACAACACGCTGCCGCTGATGCCGATGCGGCCGTTGATCACGGTGACGCGGCCGGCCGCCAGCGGTGCAGCCAAGGCCTGTTCCAAGGTCTTCAGCTTGGCGGTCTGCTCCTGGCGTTGCTTGACCTCTTCATCCAGCCGGTTGTGCAGCAACAGCTGGATGCCGATCACGCTGGCCAGGATCAGCACGAAGGCACCGAGCAGCACCGACATCAGGTCGCCGAACGCCGCCCAGGTGGTGGCGCTGGATTCGGCGTCGAATTCGATTTCGTCGCTCATCGCGCTCAGGCTCCAGCGTTGTCGCGGGCTTCGGCCAGCTGCTGCAGTTCGCCGATGATCTGCTTCTGCGAGAGCATGCTCAGGTCCACCACTTCGCGCGCCTGCGCGACGTAGTAAGCCAGCTGCTCATCGCTGCGCGCCAGCGACTTGTCCAACGCGCTTTCGATCAGCTGCAGGCGTTCGTTCAAGGCCGCGGTGGACTGGCCGAACAGCTGCACCGCACTGCCGAAGGCATCGCCCAGGCTGGCCATCTCCACCGCGCTGGCAGTGACGTTGGCGGCGGCGTGGTCGAGCTTGCTGGTCTCGCTTTCGAGCTGGGTGCTGAAGCGGCTGCCGACGCGTTCGAGCAGATCGGCCGAGGTGCTGACCAGTGCGTCGACCGCGCTGCGCTGTTCGGTCGATGCGTGGGTAACCGCGCCAAGCAGGGTTTCCAGCGTCGACAGCAGGTGGCTGCGTTCTTCCAGCATGGCGGTGTCGCGGACCATGCTGTCGGACAGCTTCTGGCGCAACTCGGCCACCACTTCGGCGGCGGCACGCGGTGCTTCCGAAGCGCTCTGCACCAGACGCGAGATCTCGGCGATGGTGTCGCGGGCCTGCGTCTGCTGTTGTTCGCTCATGCTCTGGGTGGTCTGCGCCAGGCTGTCGCAGATCTGCTGCTGACGCTGGGCGACTGCTTCGCCATTGCGCTGCCAACTGCTGTCCAGTGTGGCAACCATCGCCGTGAGTGCCTGCGACCACTGACCCAGACGCTGTTCATCGCGCTCGGCGAAGGCGCTCTGCAGCTCTCCATGCGATTGCTGCAGCGAAGACAACAACGACTGTGCGTGTTGCTCGAATGCGGACGACGCGCTAAGCAAAGCCTGCTCATTACGCTGTGCCAGTTGGTCGTGCGTGCTGTGCTGCTTTGCCAGTGCATCGCGCCACGCCTCGGCGGTGCGGCCGACGTTGTCTTCCATGCGCGCGGCGACGCCATCAATCAGGCTGTTGGAACGCTGCTCGAAGGTGCTGCTGAACTGTGCCAGCGCCTGCTGCAGCTGTTCGTTGAGCGCGCTGTTGCTGCGCTGCTGTGCGTCCAGTGCATTGCTCCAGCTGCTGCCGGCAGTTGCGGCCGCACTTTGCACGGCGGCATTGATGCCGTCGAGCTGCTTGTGCACGGCGCTGTCGATGCTGGCGTGCAGGGCGTTGGATTTGTCAGCCAGGCCGGCCATGGTTGCATCAACCACTGGCTGCAGTGCGGCGCCAACGGCATTCGCCTGCTGGCTGATGCCGGCCTGCATCGATTGCTGCAGCGATGCAGCCAGCTGCGTGTAGGCCGCTTCGGTGCGCTGGTGGAACTCCTGCTGGCTGGCCTGCAGGCGTTCGTTGTTGCTCTGATGCTGCTGCTCAAGGCTGCTCATCATCGACTGCAGACGCTCGACCAGGGTCGGCATCAGCGCGTTCTGTTCCTGCAGCAGGCGGAAGGTTTCGCCGCGCTGGAAACGCTGCGAGTGCGTGTGCAGCTGGCTGGCGATGCTGGCATCCAGTTCCTGCACGGTCTGCGCGCGCTCACGACGCAGCAGCGCCGACAGCAGGCCGAGTGCGGCCGAGCTGGCAACACCGGCAATCGAGGTGCCGAAGGCGAAACCCAAACCCTTGACCGGTGCGGCCAGCGAGCTGCGGATCGCATCCAGGTCGGTCGCGCTTTCCAGCGCCAGACCGGTGCCGCGCAGGGTCGCCATCATGCCGAGCAGGGTGCCGAGCATGCCCAGCAACACCAGCAGGCCGACCAGATAGGGGGTCAACGCAGGTGCGGGCAGGCCGACGCGTTCGCCCTGCACACGCAGGCGCACCGGACCGCGCAGGCCCGGCTGCAGACGGCTGAGCCAGCCGTCGAGGTTGTCTGCCGCTTCGCCGATGGCCGGCAAGGCCTGCTGCAGGGTGCTGGTGGCCTGGCGGTAGCGGAACAGTTCCACCGCGCCGGCCAGATAGCAGGCGGCGATGATTGCGGCGACCACGGCGGCCAGCGGATGGGTGCCGGCATAGCCCACACCGATCCAGCACACGGCCAGCAGGCCAACAAGGAAGACAACGACAGCAACGAGGTTTCTGGACATGAGGTACGGATTACCGGGTGCGTAGCGCTGCGAGCAGGCCATCGATGGGGTGGAAGCGGACATCCAGTTCGGCCAGCAGCGCGATGCGCAGGTCTTGCCGGAACGTGACCAGCCAGGGGCCGGTGGGTGCCGCGGTGGTATCCGATGCGGTTGCATCGGCGGGGTCATGCGCGGCTGCAGCGAGCAGCCGTTGGTAGTGCAGGCCGAGCAGCGCCGGCACATGGGAAAGCAGGCTGTGTTCGCGCGGGCTGAGGGTGGCTTCCATCACCGCGTCGACTTCGGCCAGGCGCGCCTTGGCCGGGGATTGCCGCGCCAGCATGTCACGCAGGCGGCCGCGCAGGCGACCGCTGGCGGTCTGCATGGCGCGTTGCTGGTTCAGGTAATGCTGGCGGTAGGGAGCGAAGCCGGGTGGCAACTCGGCGTCGGCAGGTGGCGGGTTGCGTGGCGGGCTGAGGTCGATCTCGGCCTGGATGGCCTCCACCAGCTTGATCCGCGCATTGGCGTATTCAGCATCTTGCGCCGGCGCGTAGGCGGCACCGGGTTCGGGCTCCGGCGGCGGGTTGTCCAGCGCCTTGGACAGGATGATGGCACGGTTCCAGTCGAACCACTGCGCCAGCCGCTCCGGCACCGCAGGCGCCGTAGGGGATGCTCCCTCGTCATTGAAGCGGGCCAGCAGGCGAATGAACGCCGGGCCCAGAACGGGCGCCCGTTCGGATGCTTTCGCCATGGTCCTGACTAAAAATTGGTCATTTTACATGCTGGCGCAAACTGCGCCCTCGCCCGGAGGTTCAGGGCCGGGGACCCTGTCGGCGCCTGCGCCCGGACGGGCTCTCTGTGGGAGCGGTGTAAGCCGCGAAGCACACACATCACCAGATTGCACCAGCGCCAATGGCTCCCGCGAGGCTTGCTTCACGGCTTGCACCACTCCCACAAGAGAGCCGAGGCCCGATAACAAGCGCGCCGTAGCCCGGCTCAGCGTGCATGGCGCTTGAGCAGTTCCAGCAGCAGCTCGGCCTCGGCCGCGCGCTTGGCCGGGTCCGCTTCGGCGACGACGTGGTCACTCAGATGACCGGCCATCACTTCCAGCATCAGCCCGTGCATGGCGCCTTTGGCCGCGGCGATCTGCACCAGCACAGCGTCGCAGTCATCACCGCTCTCCAGTGCCTGTTCCAGTGCAGCCACCTGGCCGGCGATGCGCCGCACCCGGGTCAGCAGCTTTTTCTTGTCGCGTTGGATGTGAGCCATGGGCCACATCATATACCCCATGGGGGTATATGATCACGCCGACTTCCCGCCCCGCAGAGCTTCCATGCAACTCGCCGCACTCGCCCAGTCCCGCCGCCACAGCCACGCTTTCAGCGAAGGCAATCCGATGGCGGAGAAGAACACCCGCCGCGCCATGGTGCTGACCATCGTGATGATGGTGGTGGAGATCGCCGGTGGCTGGTGGTTCAACTCGATGGCGGTGCTGGCCGATGGCTGGCATATGAGCTCGCACGCTTTGGCGCTTGGCTTGGCGGCGTTCGCCTATGCCTGTGCACGGCGCTACCGCGATGATCCGCGCTTTGCCTTCGGTACCTGGAAGATCGAGATACTGGCCGGCTACACCAGCGCGATCCTGTTGCTGGGGGTGGCCGCGATCATGGCCTTCGAGTCCATCCTGCGCGTGTTCAAGCCCAGCCCGATTCATTACCAACAGGCCATTGCGATCGCGGTGGTTGGGCTGGCGGTGAACCTGCTGTGTGCGTGGTGGCTGCGCGATCAACATCATCATCATGGTCACGATCATGGGCATGACCACCACACGCATGGCGATCACCACCATCACCACCACGATCTGAACCAACGCTCGGCCTACCTGCATGTGCTGGCGGACGCGGCAACTTCGGTGCTGGCGATCATCGCCCTGCTCGGTGGCCTGTACTTCGGCGCCTCATGGCTGGACCCGCTGATGGGCATCGTTGGTGCGGTATTGGTGTCGGTCTGGGCCTGGGGCTTGATCAAGCAGACCAGCGGCGTGCTGCTGGATGCGGAAATGGATGCACCGGTGGTGGCCGAGATTCGCGAAGCGGTGGAGCAGGGTGAAGTGCCTGCCCACATCAGTGACCTGCACGTGTGGCAGGTCGGCCGTGGCCGCTATGCCTGCGCTATGGAAGTGGTGACCGAAACGGTGGTAGCGGCGGAGGTATTCCATCGCGCCTTGGCGATCCACGAAGAGATCGTGCATGTGACGGTGGAGGTGCGTAGTGGGGGGCGCGCCGGGGGGCCCCCAGCGGCGGGCGCACAACCAACATAAACACGGAACAGCCCGCGGCGCCGACACGCGCCTAGACAGTG
>NZ_JBRREK010000037.1:0-45588 GCF_056760235.1 Stenotrophomonas sp. STEN018 | reverse complement strand
GCAAGGGCTCTACCAGTAAAGCCCCTGCCGAGCATGGCTCGGCACTACCGCTTTTGCCCCCTCCCCTTGGCGCAGCCAAGCGGAGGGTTGGGGAGGGGTTGCCCTTTGCGGCCTGTCGCAGCATTGGCTGCGCGGCTTGCGCCGCTCCAACGGCATTGCCGGTAACGCGCCTGCCGAGCATGGCTCGGCACTACGTTTGCCCCCCTCCCTTTGGCGTAGCCAAGGGGAGGGTTGGGGAGGGGTAGCCCTTTGCGGCCTGTCGCAGCATTGGCTGCGCGGCTTACGCCGCTCCAACGGCATTGCCGGTAACGCCTCTGCCGAGCATGGCTCGGCACTACATGCTCCTTTGGCACAGGTTTTGCAGCTTCCCCGGCAACGTTTCGTGGGAGGTTCCACATGGCCAACCTGTTTTCCAACTATCTAGGCATCCACGCCCAGGCGATGCCGCTGCGTGAGCAGCGTATGAAGCTGATCGCCAGCAATCTGAGCAATGCCGACACGCCAGGCTACAAGGCCCGCGACCTCGACTTCGATGCCGCCCTGCGCAATGCCCAAGGGGCAACCAGCGGCAACGGCCTGCTGACCGCCACGGCAGAGCAGCACTACGCCATCGGCGGCAACAACGGACTCAACCCGTTCCAGATCCTGCGTGAAGGCGCGCAGCCCAGCCTGGATGGCAACACCGTGGACCCGGATACCGAGCGCGCCGCCTACGGCCGCGCCGCATTGGAATACCGCGCCTCGCTGAGCTTCGTCGAGTCGAAGGTGAAAACCATGCTCACCGCCATTACCGGTCAATAAGGAAGCGCGCCATGAGCAATCTACCCATCTTTGATATTGCCGGTTCGGCCTTGAAGGCGCAGTCGGTGCGCATGAGCACCATCGCCTCCAACCTGTCCAACGCGGATTCCATCGCCGGCTCGCCGGAGGCGGTATACAAGCCGCTGGAGCCGATCTTCCAGGCCGTGACCAGTCGTACAGATCCTAATCTGACCGGCGTACAGGTCAAGGAAATCGCGCAGAGCGATGCACCGCCAATCAAACGCTACGAACCCAATCATCCGCTGGCCGATGGCGAGGGCTATGTGTATTCACCCGACGTCGATCCGGTCGCACAGATGGTCAACCTCATCTCCACCTCGCGCAATTACCAGGCCGGCGTGGAAATGCTCAGTACCGCCAAGGAACTTGCCTTGGCCACGCTGACCATGGGCCGCTGAGCCCACTCCCCCAGGAATCTGCCGACATGAGTACCAGCGTCAACTCCGATCTTTACGGCTCGCTCGGGCTTAATGCCCCGAACAAACCCACCACCACCAAGAACAAAGGTTCGCTCGACCAGGCCGATTTTCTGAAGCTGATGAGCACCCAGCTGCAGCACCAGGATCCGACCAAACCAATGGACAACAGCCAGATGGTTGCGCAGATGGCGCAGCTGTCCACGGTGCAGGGCATCACCGATCTGAACACGTCGGTGAAGGGTTTCCAGCAGTCCATGGCCAGCGATCAGGTGCTGCGTGGCGCAGCGCTGGTAGGCCATGACGTGATGGTGCCCTCCACCAAGGTTGCACTGGAGGCCGAAGGTGGCACCAGCGGCACCGTCGTTGCAGCGTCAGCCGGCTCCATCACTGTAGACATCACCGATGCCAATGGCTTGAAGGTCGATCAGTTGACCGTCCCGGCCAACGCTGCTGGCGAGGTCGCCTTCCAGTGGGATGGCACCAATGCCGATGGCAAGCGCATGCCGGCCGGCAGCTACACCGTCACCGCTACCCATACCGACAGCGCAGGTGCGCAGAGCAAGCTCAGCACCTATGTGCAGGCGAAAGTGGAAAGCGTGACCGTGGGTACCGATGGCCTGTACCTGAACCTCAAGGGGCTGGGCACTGCCCCGCTCGACTACGTGCTCCGCGTCAGCTGAGCCCCCTCTTCGATTTCCCAGGAGTATCGCCATGGGTTTCAACGTCTCACTGTCGGGCATCAACGCCGCCAACGCGGACCTGAGTGTCACCGCCAACAACATCGCCAACGTCAACACTACCGGCTTCAAGGAATCACGCGCCGAATTTTCCGATCTGTTCAACGCAACCAGCTACGGCCTGTCGCGCAACGCGATTGGCTCCGGCGCACGCTTGAGCAATGTGGCGCAGCAGTTTTCGCAGGGCAATATCAACCAGACCGGGCGCAGCCTGGACCTGGCGGTGGCCGGTGAAGGCTTCTTCACCATGAGCATGAATGGTGCGCGCGTGTACTCGCGCGCCGGCAACTTCCAGACCGACAACAACGGCTATGTGGTCAACCCACAGGGCGCGCGCCTGCAGGTGTTTACTCCCAACGCCGATGGCACCCGCTTCGATGGCCAGCTGACCGACCTGCAGCTGCTCACTACCGACAGCCCGCCCAAGCAGAGCAGTCTGGTCAACATGGCGTTCACCCTGCCCGGCAATGCGCCGCAGCCAACAGTAACGCCGTTCGACCCGACCGATTCCAACACCTATAACCATTCCACCGGTGGCATCACCGTGTACGACTCGCTGGGCGTCAGCCACACCCAGACCTCGTACTTCGTGAAAACAGGCACCGCCAACGAGTGGCAGGTACACAACTATGTGGATGGTCAGCCCGCCGGTACACCGTCGGTGCTGCAGTTCTCCAATGCCGGCGCTTTGACCAGTCCTACCAATGGCAACATCACCTTGGCGCCGTTTACGCCCGTCACCGGCGCCGGCGTGGTCAACCTGACCTTGAATGTCTCCGGCGCAACCCAGTACGGCGAAAAGTTCGCGATGCGCGATACCCGCCAGGACGGCTATGCCGCCGGCAAGCTCAACGAAATCAGCATCTCCGAGGAAGGCGTGGTGTATGCACGCTATTCCAATGGCGACGACAAGCCGCTCGGCCAGGTCGCGTTGACCACCTTCAACAATCCGCAGGGCCTGCAGAACCAGGGCAATAATCTGTGGGTGGAGACCTTCTCCTCCGGCAGTCCGCGGACCGGCGCGCCGGACACCTCGGATCTGGGCCAGATCCAGGCGGGCTCGCTGGAAGCCTCGACGGTGGATCTCACCGAGCAGCTGGTCAACATGATCGTCGCCCAGCGCAACTTCCAGGCCAATGCGCAGATGGTGTCGACGCAGGACCAGGTCACCCAGGCCATCATCAACATCAGGTAAAGCGCGGACCGGGGATCAGCCAGTACTTGACTGATCCCCGCTGCGCTCTGCGGTTGTCCAACTCCAATCTCAATACGCGAATTCCAGCCCCATGGACAAAGCCCTCTACGTTGCCATGACCGGTGCCCGCGCCTCGCTGCAGGCGCAGGCCACCGTATCGCACAACCTGGCCAACTCGGATACACCTGGCTTCAAGGAAGCGCTGGCCAATACCGAAGCGTTCCGCATCCAGGGACCTGGATTTCCGTCGCGGGTAGATGCAGTGCACGTCGACGCCGGTTTCAACCGCCGCGTCGGAGCGCAACAGATCACCGGCAACTCGCTGGATCTTTCCCTGCAGCCGGGCAGCTGGCTTGCGGTGCAATCCAGCGATGGCAGTGAGGCCTATACCCGCAGCGGTGCCCTGTCGTTGACGCCGAACGGGCAGCTGGTAACTGCTGAAGGCAATGCAGTGCTCGATGACAATGGCAACCCGGTAGCAGTACCGCCGCACCAGGCCATGGAGATCGGCCACGACGGCACCTTGTCGATCATTCCGCTGGGTGAAGGCCCGCAGACGATGGCGATGATCGGTCGTCTGCGCGTGGTTGATGCACCCAACGAACGCCTGGAGCGGCGCCTCGACGGCTTGATGCGCAACACCGATCCGCAGCAACCCTTCGCCCAGCGCCAAGGCAAGGCACTGGACAGCGGCATGCTGGAATCCAGCAATGTCGATGCAGCCGGCGCGCTGGTGCAGATGATCCAGCTGCAACGCCAGTTCGAAATGCAGGTGAAAGTGATCAAGCACGGCGACGAGAACGCTCGCAGTGCCAACAGCTTGTTGCGCCTCAACGGCTGATAGATCAACGCCAGCGCGCATGCAGTGCGCCTGCCCTGGCCTTCGGCCGGGCCAGCGCTGGAAACGGTGGGTTACCCGTTTCCAACGCCACGATGTCAATCCCACACGTCTTCATATCCGACAGTCCCGCACTGCTCAGGCCTGCGCGAATCCATGTGTATCGCTACGTGGTCTCGCTGCCACGGGCACCGCAGAGCCAATGTGTTCAGCGCCGGCATTCCGGCACCGGTTTTGGCACAGCCCATGCATTGACAGTGGCAAGGGCCAATCGGCCGGTATCCGTCACCAAGGAATCGCACCATGAATCAGGCATTGTGGGTCGCCAAGACCGGCTTGGATGCGCAACAGACACGTATGTCGGTTGTCTCCAACAACCTGGCCAACACCAATACCACCGGATTCAAGCGCGACCGCGCCAGCTTTGAAGACCTGTTGTATCAACAGGTACGTCAGCCCGGCGGTTCGTCCTCGGCACAGACGCAGTTGCCGACCGGCCTGCAGCTGGGTACCGGTGTACGCGTAGTCGCCACTTCCAAACACTTCGAACAGGGCAGCCAGCAACAGACCGGCCGCGCACTGGATGTGATGGCCAATGGCCGCGGATTCTTCGAAGTGATGATGCCGGACGGTACGTCGGCATACACGCGCGACGGCAGCTTCCAGATCAATGCACAGGGCGAGCTGGTGACCAATAGCGGCTACCCGGTGCAGCCCGGCATCCAGATTCCGGAAGGTGCGCAGTCAATGACCATTGGTACCGACGGCACCATCAGCGTGAAGATGGCCGGCGAAGCTGCATCGGTAGAAATCGGATCGTTGACGCTTACCGACTTCATCAACCCCGCCGGCCTGCAGGCCAAGGGTGAAAACCTGTTCCTGGAAACCAGTGCATCGGGCCCGGCCCAGAACGGTACGCCCGGCCTCAACGGCCTGGGCACCGTCGTGCAGGGTGCGCTGGAAGGCAGCAACGTCAACGTGGTCGAAGAGCTGGTGTCGATGATCGAGACCCAGCGCGCCTATGAAATGAACGCCAAGGCCATCTCCACCACCGACTCGATGCTCGGCTACCTCAACAACAACGTCTGATTGGTCGCCAAGGGATACCGTCATGAGCAGCACCCCACTCCTGCGCCACCTGTCCATCGCCTTGAGCGCTGCCTTGATCGGCGGCTGCAGCTTGGCCGGCGACGTTCGCCCGTATGCACCGATGGCACCGATCCAACCCATCGTGGTGCAGGCAGCAGCGCCAACCGCAGGCGCCATCTACGCCGCCGGCCCAGGCTTGAATCTGTACGGCGATCGGCGCGCGCGTGATGTCGGTGACCTGCTGACCATCACCCTGGTCGAAAACACCATGGCAACCACCACCGCCACCACTGCGATCAGCAAGAAATCCAGCGTTGATGTCGGAACGCCGACGCTGTTTGGCGCGCCTGTCACGCTGGGCGGTAAAGACATTCTTGGCGCCTCGGCCTCTGCCGATCGTGATTTCGGCGGCAAGGGCAATAGCGCGCAGAGCAATCGCCTGCAGGGCAGCGTCACTGTCACCGTGATCCAGCGCCTGCCCAACGGCAACCTGGTGATACAGGGGCAGAAAAATCTTCGCCTCAATCAAGGCGACGAACTGGTGCAGATCCAGGGCGTTGTAAGGGCTGCGGATATCAACCCGGACAACACCATTTCCTCCAGCAAGGTTGCCGATGCACGCATCGCCTATGGCGGTCGCGGCGCGGTGGCGCAGTCCAATGCGATGGGCTGGCTGGGCCGCTTCTTCAATTCAGCGTTTGCGCTGTTCTGAGCACTGTGATGAAGACTTTCTCTTTCATGCGCCATCTCGGCTTGATCGCCCTCGCACTGGCAGCCGCCCTGCCCGCTCACGCCGAGCGGATCAAGGATCTGGCCCAGGTCGGCGGCGTGCGCGGCAATGCACTGGTCGGCTACGGCCTGGTGGTTGGCCTGGATGGCAGCGGCGACCGCACCAGCCAGGCACCGTTCACCGTGCAGAGCTTGAAGAACCTGTTGGGCGAGTTGGGCGTCAATGTTCCGTCCAATGTGAATCCGCAGTTGAAAAACGTCGCAGCGGTGGCGATCCACGCCGAGCTGCCGCCGTTCGCCAAGCCCGGCCAGACCATCGACATCACCGTGTCCTCGATCGGCAATGCCGTATCGCTGCGCGGCGGTGCGTTGCTGATGGCACCGTTGAAAGGCATCGACGGTCAGGTGTACGCCATTGCCCAGGGCAACCTGGTGGTTGGCGGATTTGGCGCACAGGGCAAGGACGGCTCGCGGATGTCGGTGAACATCCCCAGCGCTGGCCGCATTCCCAATGGCGCCACCGTTGAACGTGCGCTGCCCGATGTGTTTTCTGGTGGCGGCGACATCACCTTGAACCTGCACCAGAACGATTTCACCACCGTCTCGCGGATGGTCAATGCACTCAATGCCACCTTCGGTGAAGGTGCGGCGCGTGCGGTTGATGGCGGCACGGTTTCGGTGCAGACGCCGACCGATCCCGGGGCGCGCATCGGCATGCTGGCGCGGATCGAGAACGTCGAGCTTTCGCCGGGAACTGCGCCGGCTCGTATCGTAGTCAATTCACGTACAGGCACCGTGGTCATCGGCTCGCAGGTTCGAGTCAGCCCAGCAGCGATCTCGCACGGTTCCTTGACGGTGACCGTCAGCGAATCGACCCAGGTCAGCCAGCCCAACGCGTTTGCTGGTGGTCAGACGGTCGCCACACCGCAATCCACCATTACGGCCAGCAACGAAGGCAGCCGCATGTTCCGCTTTGACGGCGGCGCCACCTTGGACGAGATCGTGCGTGCGGTCAACGAAGTCGGGGCTGCACCTGGCGACCTGATCGCAATCCTGGAAGCCCTCAAGCAGGCCGGCGCGTTGACTGCCGACCTTGAGGTGATCTGACATGCGTATTGCCGCGCCCTCGCTGGAACTGAATCCGGCCATCGCCAATGACCCGGCGAAGATCGACAAGGTTGCACGCCAGCTGGAGGGTCAGTTCGCGCAGATGCTGGTCAAGAGCATGCGCGATGCGAGCTTTGGCGATTCGCTGTTCCCGGGCGAAAACCAGATGTTCCGCGAGATGTACGACCAACGCATCGCCGAGGCGATGACGCGCGGCCGAGGGCTTGGGCTTTCGTCGATGATTGCGCGTCAATTGGGTGGCGCGGATGGCGTAGCAGCACCCGTCGTAGATCCCAGCATCAAGCCCGCCGCTGCTGCACGGGCCTACCAATTGACTGCCCCTACAGCTACTGGCCTGCCACTGAATGCAGCCCCCGAAGTTGGCGAGGATCCGCTGTCCTCGCTGAACCTCAATGACCAATCCACCTATATGGCGCCGCAGGCGCAGGCCCTGGATCTGATAGCTGGTCGCGACAGCAGCAGCTTCCATGCTGCGTTGAACAACGCCAATCCCTATCAGGACAACTCTCCGACTGCGCTGTCCGCCGATTGGGCGATGAGCGACGACCGCTGGAGCAAGGTGTCGGCGGCGCAGCGTGGGGATGCGGTTGATACCGCCACCGCCAATGTTGCTGCCGACAAGCTGGGCAAGCACACCCCGGAGGGCTTCGTCGCCAGCATCTGGCCGCATGCCGAGCGCGCCGCGCGCGAGCTCGGTGTTGATCCACGTGCGCTGGTCGCACAGGCAGCGTTGGAGACCGGCTGGGGCAAACGGCATATCAAGCGCGACAACGGCGACAGCAGCCACAACCTGTTCGGCATCAAGGCCAACGGCTGGAGTGGCGAACGCGCCACCACCGGTACCCACGAATACGTCAACGGCCAGCGCCGCAACGAGACCGCCAGCTTCCGCGCCTATGGCTCGATGGCCGAGAGCTTTGGCGACTATGTCCGCATGCTGAAGACCAGCCCTCGCTACCAGGCCGCACTCAGCGCCGGCAGCGATGTGCGCAGCTTTGCCCAGGGCCTGCAGCGTGCCGGCTATGCCACCGATCCGGCCTACGCGGCCAAGATCGCCGCCATTGCCGCCGGCCCCACCATCGAGCGCGCCGTCGCCGCCATCGGCGATGCCGGTGCGCGACTGGGCCAGACCTTTGCCAGTAACGCCGGTGCTACCGGCATCACCCGTCGTTGAGATAGCCGTCCATGTCTAATGTTCTTTCCACTGGCACCAGCGCACTGATCGCCTTCCAACGGGCGCTGGCCACCGTCAGCCACAACGTCGCCAATATCAAGACTGACGGCTATAGCCGGCAGAAGGTGGATTTTGCCACGCGCGATCCGAGCAACGTGGGTTATGGCGACGTCGGCAACGGCACCAAAATCACCGACATTCGCCGTGTCGCCGATCAGCTGGCGATTTCGCGCCTGCTGGACAGCAATGGCGAACTGGCGCGGCTGCAGCAGCTGTCCGGCATGGCCGACCGCGTTGACGCCTTGTTCTCCGACGCGGCCACCAACGTCAGCGGCGTATGGTCCAACTTCTTTGACGCCGTCAATGGGTTGGCGTCCAACGCATCCGGCACCGCTGACCGCCGCGATGTGCTGGACAACGCCAGTACCTTGGTCAACCGGTACAAGCAGCTCAACGCCAATCTCGATGGCCTGAACAGCGAGGTCAACAACGGCCTGATCTCCGCCGCGACCGAGGTCAATCGACTGGCTTCGGAAATCGCACAGATCAATGGCGCCATCGGCAGCAACGCCGCCGCAGCGGCGCCGGACCTGCTGGATCGCCGCGACCAGCTGATCTCCAAGCTGGTTGGCTACACCGGCGGTACGGCGGTGATCCAGGACGGCGGCGTCATGAACGTCTACTCCGCCGGCGGCCACGCACTGGTGGTCGGCACTACCGCCTCGCAGATCACCACTGCCGCTGACCCGTATCAGCCCGAGCGCCTGCGCCTTGCAATCAAGACCCAGGGCATGACCGTGACTCTGGACAGCAAGGCGCTGGGCGGCCAGATCGGCGGCCTGATCGAGTTCCGCGAAACCGTGCTGACCCCGGCGCAGGCCGAGCTGGGCCGGATCGCAGTCGGCATGGCGCAGTCGTTCAATCAGGCCCATGCCGAAGGCATGGACCTGTATGGCGACATGGGTGGCAATTTCTTCAATCTCGGTACGCCGAAGATCTCCGGGCATAGCAGCAACACCGGCAGCGCCACGCTCAGCGCCAGCTACGGCGATCTTGCTGCGTTGGATGGCCAGAACCTGCTGCTCAAGTTCGATGGCAGCAACTGGCAGGCAAGCCGAGCCGATACCGGCGTTGCAGTGCCGATGACCGGCACCGGCACCGCCGCCGATCCGTTCGTGGTCAATGGCGTCAGGTTCGTTGTCGGGGGTACGCCGGCCACCAATGACCGCTTCCTGCTGCAGCCGACCGCGGGCGCGACCAATGATCTGTCGGTGGCGATCACCGACCCCTCGCGCATTGCCGCCGCCAACCCGGTCAAAGGTAGCGCCGGGCTGAACAATACCGGCACCGGCGTACTTGGCAAGCTGGATGTGGTGAATGCAGGCAACCCTGCCCTGCTCAATCCGGCGGCTATCGCCTTTGTCGACGCCAACAACTACACCATCGATGGTGCCGGCCCGTACCCGTACACGCCCGGCCAGACCATCAGCGCCAATGGCTGGAGTGTGGTGCTCGATGGCAAGCCCAAGGCCGGCGACAGCTTCACTATCGGCAAGACCGCTGCAGGTTCCAGTGATAACGGCAATGCGTCGCGTCTTGCCAATGTCGAGGACGCCAAGGCGTTCAACGGCGGCACCGTCACCTTGAACGGCGCGCTGGGCGGGCTGACCACCCAGATCGGCTCCGCTGCACGCGCCGCCGACTACTCGCTGCAGGCACAGCAGGTGATCAATGACAACGCCAAGGCATCGCGGGATTCGATCTCCGGGGTAAACCTTGATGAGGAGGCGGCGGACATGCTCCGGCTGCAGCAGGCCTATCAGGCCGCATCGCAGCTGATTTCCACCGCTGACACCATGTTCCAGACGATCTTGAAGGCGGTGGGCTGATGAGTAACCGTATCTCCAGCAACATGATGTATGACCAGTCGGTCTCGTTGATGTTGTCCAAGCAGAGCAAGATGAATCATCTTGAGCAGCAGCTGGCCACCGGCAAGAAGATCGTCACGGCCAAGGATGATCCGGTCGCCTCTGGTACCGCTGTCGGCATGGATCGCGTTCTGGCCGAGCTGGAACAGCTGGGCAAGAACGCCAACACCGCCCAGAACCGGTTGGGCCTGCAGGAGAATGCACTGGCCCAAGCCGGAGAGTTGCTGGCACGGGTGTCGGAGTTGAGCGTGCAAGCCAACAGCGCTGCGCTGTCTGCCGAGGACCGCAAGACAGTCTCTGCTGAGCTGCAGTCGATCAAGGACCAGATGCTGGCCCTGGCCAACACCAGCGATGGCAACGGCCGCTATGTATTCGGCGGTGCATCCGATGCCGCCGTTCCGTTCACCCTTGCCAATGGCACGGTCACCTACAACGGTGACCAGATTCAACGCCAGGTCGAGGTTGCACCGGGCACCTTCGTCAAGGATGCACAGCCCGGCAGTGAGGTCTTCCTGCGTATCCGTACAGGTGATGGCACCGTTGATGCGGCGGCAGTCGCCGGCAATACCGGCAAGGCGGTGCTCACCGATATCAGCCGCGACGGTTCCGGCAACTGGAACGGCGACAGCTACACATTGCGCTTTACCGCCGCCGATACCTATGAAGTGCTGGATGCCAGCAATACCGTAGTTGGCAATGGCACGTACAAGACCGGTGAGGACATCGTTTTCCAGGGCCTGCGCGTTCGCATCGAAGGAACGCCGGCCGCTGGCGATGCATTCACTGCCGGGCAGGCCAGCACCCGCGACGTGTTCAGCACCATCGATCAGCTGGTGCAGACGCTGCAGATGGATACCTCCACCGAAGCCGGACGTACCGCACAACAGAACGCACTGCAGGCAAGTATCCGCGATGTCGCGCAGGCATCTGGCAGTTTGATTGATGCGCGCGCCGCTGGTGGCGCACAGCTCAAATCAATCGACGATGCAGCTTCGCTGCGCGAAGCCAACAGCATCACCTTGAAAAGTTCCCTCTCGCAGTTGCGCGACCTCAACTACGCCGAGGCCATCGGGCAGTACCAGCTCGAAGGCGCGGCCCTGCAGGCGGCACAGACCATCTTCACCCAGATGCAGTCGATGTCGCTGTTCAACATGATCCGCTGATTCCGAAATTCCAATACACAACGCCTCCTCATACGCACCACGTCACCGAACACAACGGAGAAGTCCCATGGCACAAGTCATCAACACCAACATCATGTCGCTGAACGCTCAGCGCAACTTGAACACCAGCGGCAGCAGCCTGGCGACGTCCATCCAGCGTCTGTCCTCGGGCCTGCGCATCAACAGCGCCAAGGACGATGCTGCTGGCCTGGCGATCTCCGAGCGCTTCAGTACCCAGATCCGCGGCCTGGATGTTGCCGTACGCAACGCCAATGATGGCATCTCGCTGGCCCAGACCGCTGAAGGCGCGATGGTCGAGATCGGCAACAATCTGCAGCGTATCCGCGAACTGGCGGTGCAGTCGTCCAACGCCACCAACTCCGCCACCGATCGTGAAGCGCTGAACGCCGAAGTCGCCCAGCTGCTGTCGGAAATCGACCGCGTTGCCAACCAGACTGGCTTCAATGGCACCAAGCTGCTCGACGGCAGCTTCACCGGCGCGTTGTTCCAGGTGGGCGCCAACTCCGGCCAGACCATCGGCATCAATGCCATCGTCGATGCCAATATCGATACGCTGGGCAAGGCAGGCTTTGCCGACAACGTCAGCGGCACCGGCATTGGCGGCACCGCAGCGACGGCCTCAGGTTCGATCAGCGGCATTACCGTCAGCGTTACTCCGGCCGGCGCTGCCGCTGCTACCCAGATCAAGCTTGACGATATCAAGATCGACGTCGGCGACGACGCTGCCGCCGTGCAGAAGAAGGTCGCGCAAGCCTTCAACAACAAGCTCGACCAAACCGGCATGTACGCAACGGTTGAGGGCGGCGCGCTCAAGCTAACCTCGGTAAAGGCCGGCCAGGACTTCGGCGGCGTCACCAATGGGACCTTGGCGGGTGGCACCGGTATCACCGTGTCGCTGGCCGCTGACCTAGGCGCAGCCACCGCAGCTGCCGGTGTCGCCGCCAACGGCGGTGGCATCCGTCACATGGAAGATCTGGACGTCTCCAACTTCGCCGGCTCACAGCGCGCCATCGAGATCGTCGACAAGGCACTGACCTCGGTCAGCAGCTCGCGTGCGGAAATGGGTGCGATCCAGAACCGCTTCACCTCCACCATCGCCAACCTGGCGACCACCTCGGAGAATCTCTCGGCCTCCCGCAGCCGTATCCGCGATGCGGACTACGCCAAGGAAACCGCCGAAATGACCCGCACCCAGATCCTGCAGCAGGCCGGTACGGCCATGCTAGCCCAGGCCAACCAGGTGCCGCAGAACGTGCTCAGCCTGCTGAAGTAAGCCGGCTCCACGTGCGCAAACAAAAACCCCGGCATGCCGGGGTTTTTGCTTTCATGGCTTGTTTCATCGATGCATGTGGCGGCGGCTTACGCCGCGAGGCCCAGGAATCATCAGATCCCACATCGGCTTGGCCGCGAACGCTGTCAGCTTCGCGGCTTACGCTGCTCCCACAGCCAGATTCCGAGCGCTCCCGGCGATGGGCGGCAATTTTTGTCAAACAGATCTTACGCAAGCCCTAAAGGGCGGCTGGGTGCTGCCGTTATTGATATCAGCAGCGGTACTGCGGCCCCTACGGCAACTCCCACTGCACTCAGTACCGGTCAGGTTGAGCTGCCGGATCAAACGACAAAAAGGAATCCGAAATCATGGCACAAGTCATCAACACCAACATCATGTCGCTCAATGCTCAGCGCAACCTGAACACGAGCGGCTCCAGCCTGGCCACCTCGATCCAGCGCCTGTCCTCGGGCCTGCGCATCAACAGTGCCAAGGACGACGCCGCCGGCCTGGCCATCTCCGAGCGCTTCACCACCCAGATCCGCGGCCTGGACGTTGCAACCCGCAACGCCAACGACGGCATCTCGCTGGCCCAGACCGCTGAAGGCGCGATGGTCGAAATCGGCAACAACCTGCAGCGTATCCGCGAGCTGGCTGTGCAGTCGTCCAACGCTACCAACTCCTCGACCGACCGCGAAGCGCTGAACTCGGAAGTCAACCAGCTGCTGAAGGAAATCGACCGCGTCTCCAACCAGACCAACTTCAACGGCACCAAGCTGCTGGACGGCAGCTTCTCCGGCGCCCTGTTCCAGGTCGGCGCTGACTCGGGCCAGACCATCGGCATCAACAGCATCGTCGATGCAAAGACCACCAGTCTAGGCACGATGAACTTCGCCGTCGACACCACGGCCGTCAACGTCATCGCTTCCGGCACTGCTGCCACCGCCGCCGGTAACGTCAGTGGCATCTCCATCGCTGTAACTGGCACCGGCGCCGGCGCAACTGCAAAGACCGTCAACATCGATACCGTCAAGTTCGAAGCCGGCGAATCGACCCTGTCGGTCAACAAGAAGATCGCTTCGGCCATCAACGACAAGATGGACCAGACCGGTGTCTACGCCAAGATCGACGACTCCAACGGCGCGATCACGCTGCAGTCGGTCAAGGGCAACCAGTTCACCTCAGCCATGAGCCTGGGCACCATCAGCGGCGGCGGCCTGACGGCCGGCACCGCGTTCACCGTGCAGACCGCCACCAATGTCAGCGATGCCAAGAATGCCAGCAAGCTGGATATCTCGAACTTCGCTGGTTCGCAGAAGGCTCTGGAAATCGTCGACAAGGCACTGACCGCGGTCAACAGCTCGCGCGCCGACATGGGTGCGATCCAGAACCGCTTCAGCTCCACCATCTCCAACCTGTCGACCACCTCGGAAAACCTGTCCGCTTCGCGTAGCCGCATCCGCGACGCTGACTATGCCAAGGAAACCGCCGAACTGACCCGCAACCAGATCCTGCAGCAGGCAGGTACCGCAATGCTGTCGCAGGCCAACAGCTCTACCCAGAACGTGCTGAGCCTGCTGCGCTAAGCACACTGAGGTGCCGGTTTACCGGCATGCCAGTGACGTTCCCGGAACCCCTGCCAGCTGGCGGGGGTTCCGCGTTTGCAGCGGGTGTAGCCAGGGCGATGCCGATTGAGGCACGCCGCTTGCATGGTCTGCACGGCAACCGTCGCCGTCTGCCTAAAGTTGCTGGGCAGGCGTGCCGATACAAGGGATAGCTGCACAGGCGTCCTTCCGCCTCGAACAAGGAAACACCATGGCCACCTCATCTCTCGCTGCTGTCGGCTCCGGCCTCGACATTCCGACCATCGTCGCCAAGCTGGTCGCTGCCGAGCGCAAGCCTGCCGACAATCGGATCAATTCGCAGGGTACTGCGGCCACTGCCAAGCTATCGGCACTGGGTAACATCAAGAGCTCGTTGAGTGGCCTGCAGTCGGCACTTGAGGCGATGGTTAAAAGTTCGGATATCCGCTCCTACAAGGCCACGGTTCCGGAAGGCTCAGGCTTCAGCACCAGCGTCATCACCGATGCCAGTACCGGTAAAACCCTGGCTACGGCCGGGACCTACAACGTTGAAGTACTGAGCCTGGCAACCACCCAGAAGCTGAGCTCCGGTGCCTTCGCCGCTGATGCACCGGTAGGCGACGGCAAACTGTCGTTCGCCTGGGGCGACAAGACACTTGACGTCGATGTCGCCGAAGGCGCAACGCTGACTGAAATCGCCGCTGCCATCAACAAAGCGGCCAATGGCAAAGGCGTCAACGCCACCATCATCACCGCCAGTGATGGCCAGCATCTGGTGATGAACGCAGTCAATGCAGGCACCGATGGTGCACTGAAGGTGAGCGCCAGTGGTGGCAACGGCGGTCTATCCGCACTGACATGGGACGGGGCTGCCGGCGGCATGAGCCAGACCACCGCGGCCACCAACGCCAAGGTGCGTGTAGATGGTTTCGAGCGCGAATCCAGCAGCAACGCGATCACCGACATCATTCCCGGCATCACCCTCAACCTGAGCAAGGCCGAGCTGGGCACCACCCGCACGCTGACGGTTGCCCAGGACAATTCGCCACTGAAGATCAACCTGCAGGCGTTCGTCAGTGCGTACAACGCGACCACCACCCTGCTGAAGAACGCGACCAGCTATGACGCCAAAACTGACAAGGCATCCACGCTGACCGGCGACTCGATGATCCGCGGCCTGCAACAGCAGATGCGCAGCCAGCTCAGCGCCAATGTCGTCGACCTGAAGGCGCTCGGCGTAGCCATCAACAAGGACGGCACGCTCAGCTTCAGTAGCAGTACCTTCGACAAGACCGTCGCGGAAAACCCGGGTGCGGCCGAGGCTCTGCTAGGCAGCAAAGGCACACTTTCCAGTGGCATGACCACCATGCTCAAGAGCAACCTGGACAGCACCGGTACGCTGACCCTGCGCACTGATTCGCTGAACAAGCAGATCAAGAAGCTCGAAAAGGATCTGGACGCGCTTGATGCGCGCATGGAAAGTGTCTCCGAACGCTACACCAAACAGTTCACGGCGATGGACAAGCTGGTCGCCGGAATGCAGAGCACCAGCAACTATCTGAGCCAGCAGCTGGCGTCCAAGTCCTAGCAGTTGCTGGCCCTCCGCGCGTATTGACACTCATCCACCACCACCTACCGCTTTGACGACCATCTCGCCCAGCGGCTGAATCAAAGGAGTCCCATCCACATGTACGGTGCCAACCGCCACTATGCCGAGCAATACCGCAAGGTCGGGGTTTCAAGCCGTGTCGTCGATGCAGACCCCCATCGTCTTGTCGCCCTGTTGCTCGAGGGTGCCGGCGAACGCATCCGCCGCGCCGAGGCCTGTCTGGCCAGTGGCGATCAGGCCTTGAAAGGCAAGGCGATCGGCGAGGCCTGTGCCATCATCGGCCATCTCAACGGCTCGCTGGACCATGAAGCCGGTGGTGATGTGGCGGGCAATCTGTCGGCGCTGTACGACTACGTGCTGCACCGCCTGACCGAGGGTAATCTCAACAACGACGTCAATGCCCTGCAGGAGTCACTGTCGCTGATGAACGAGATCGAATCGGCCTGGAATGCAATTCCTGCAGAGCAGCGCAGCATGCCCACCGCCAGCGGTGCACGCTGATGGCCGACACCGCCAGCCAGGCACTCGATGATCTGCACGCAGATCTGGATGCCCTGAAGAATGCCATCGACGCCGAAGATCACGAGGGCGCAGAACAAATTGTCGCCGCCCACGATCAGCGCCTACGCAGCTACATTCTGGCCAATGGCGCAGCCGGAAGCGCCGATGCCCTGCAGGCACTGCTGGAAGAACAGCAAGCCGTGACCGAGCGGATGCGGGACCTGCGCGACCAAGCTGCCCTGCACCTGCGCGCCGAGCGTCAATCCACCCGTGCGGCCAGCGCTTATCAACAGGCTGGAACACTGGCATGAATCCTACCGGCATCGCCCACCCTGCAGAAACCGAGCTGTTCGACGACACACTCAGTTGTGAACTGTCGCTGCCCGCGGTGTTCGAAGCCGGTACCAAAGTAAAGCGCCCAGGCAGTGCCGAGATGCTCCTGCGCAGCATCGCCTTGGTCGAAGACGCCCGCACCGCGGATGACAGCGACGAGCGCAACGACAACAGCCTGCAACTGCAGCGGCTGGAGGCACGCCTGGATCTGACCCTGGTGCTGCTGGGGCGCCTGCTCCAGCGCGAGGCTCCGGTTGCGGCAGCCACCCAGCTGCGCTGGTCGCGGCATGGCCTGCGCCTGCAGCGCGAGCAGATCAGCGGCCTCGCAGCTGGCACCTCCGGCGTTGTCTGCCTGCAACCTGCCGAATGGCTGCCAGACGCCATCGAACTGCCTGTTGTAGTCCTGGCCGAAGCAAATACAGCACAGGGCGTGCAGCTGTGGCTACGCCTGGATACACAGAACGAAGCCTTGCTGGCAGCACTGGAACGCCATTTGTTCCGCCTGCATCGCAAGCAGATTGCTGATAGTCGCCGCAACCGGTGAGCACACTGCCACTTTGTGCTCTGGCGCCCGCCTCGCTGCTCCGCTAAGGTGCAGCCTTCTGATATGACCCGGTCTCCTGTGCGCGTTCTTATTGTCGACGACCACACCTTGGTTCGTGCTGGGCTTACCCGGCTGCTACAGACATTTGACGGCATCCAGGTGGTGGCCGAAGCCAGCAATGCCGAGCAGGCATTGGAGATGGCCCTGTTCCATGTGCCGGACCTGATCTTGCTAGACCTGTCGCTACCCGGCCGATCCGGGCTCGAAGCATTGACCGATATCCGCCAGCGACTGCCACATGCACGTGCGGTGATGATGTCGATGCACGATGACGCTGCACATGTACGTGACGCATTGGATCGCGGCGCCGTGGGCTTCCTGGTCAAGGATGCTGCCCCGGCCGAGCTGGAGCTGGCACTGCGCGCCGCCCATGCCGGCCAGGTTTTCCTGAGTCCGCAGATTTCAGCAAAGATGCTTGCGCCACTGATTGGCAGGGAGCGCGCTACTGGTATTGGCGCACTTTCCCCGCGACAGAAGCAGATCCTGCGACGCCTGGGTACCGGCCAGACCACCAAGGAAATCGCTGCCGACCTGGGCATCAGTATCAAGACGGTCGAAACCCATCGCGCGCGGATGATGGAATCGCTGGGCTGCCGCCGCGCCAACGATCTGCTTCTGCTGGCACTGCGCCACGAAAACGACCTTGCCTGATGTTGGCACGCCAGTAAAAGCGAAGCTACGTCACGAAATCGAAAAGCCGTCACCAATAGCTGGCAAGTCATGAAAATCAATGGCTTGTAGAAATACCCTGATTGCATTGCGCCAATAAATCGACGCTTAGTAGGGGATTCACCTACAGCACGTAGGGTTAGTTTTGACAGCTATAGGGCCAACACCTATTACCGCCCTGACATGAAGCACGCAAGATGCGTTCCACAACGCGGCCATCAACCGGTCGCAACGGGGAAACGCATGAAAGCCACACTCTCTGCCCAACTGGGCCAGCAACTCCATCTCACGCCTGCTTTGCTGCAATCGATTCGCTTGCTGCAGCTCAACGGCATGCAGCTGGAGCTTGAGGTCCGCCAGGCACTGGAGAGCAACCCGCTGCTGGAGTTGCAGGAGCAGGCAGAGGACGCGCCGGCAGCGACTGAAGGCGATGTTGCACAGGCTGAAACTGCAGCGTTTGATGAACTCCCCGAAAGCAACCTGTGGGATGTGCCCGGTGCCAGCTGGAATGCGGACGACGAAGACCGCATGGCGCGCGTCGCTGCGGGCGAGTCCACCGATCCGCAGCTGCGCATCCTCAATGCCCTTGCCTATGAGCTGGACGATGCCGATCTGGCCGTGGTCAGCTTCTGGCTGGACCATTGCGATGAGGCCGGTTATCTGCAGGCACCGCTGGCCCAGTTGACCCAGCTGGCCAGCGCCCGCCTGGACCGCACCAGCGCCGATATCGAAGCCCTGCGCCAGCGCCTGCTGCACGGCGAACCGGCCGGTATGGCCGCAGTCGACCTGCGCGAATGCCTGCTCGCCCAGCTCACCGCCCTGCCCGGCCAGGTCCCAGCCCGCAACCTGGCGCGCCGCCTGCTAGACGCCGATATGCAGCTGCTGACCAGCCACGACTATCCAGCCTTGGCCCGCGCCCTGGATGCCGAGGTGGAGGACGTGCAGGAGGCCTTTCGTCTGGTGCTCTCGCTGCAGCCCCGCCCGGGCGAAACCCTGCTACCGCAGCAGGAGTTGACTGTTATTCCGGATGTGGTCGCCTGGCACGCCGACGGCCAATGGCGGGTCGCTCTGAATCCGGCCACCACGCCGCGTCTGGCCATCAACAGCAGCTACGAGCGGGTGGTTGCCGACAGCAGCGGCGAAGCCGCCCAACCCCTGCGCGACATGCTGCAGGAAGCGCGCTGGCTGACCCGGGGCCTGTCGATGCGCTACGACACCCTGCTGCGTACCGCACGGGTCATCATCGAGCGTCAGGCCGCCTTCCTGGTCAATGGTGACGAGTGCATGGCGCCGTTGACCCTGAAGGAAGTGGCCGACCTGATCGGCATGCACGAATCCACCGTCTCGCGGATCACCTCTGGCAAATACCTGCAGACCCCGCGCGGCACGTTTGAACTCAAGCACTTCTTCGCTGTACGCCTGGAAGGCGCAAGTGTCTCCGGCCAGGCTGTCAAAGCCATGGTCAAGCGCCTGATCGATGCCGAACCGGCAGCCCGGCCATTGGCCGACGAGGCCATTGCCGGCCTGCTGTCGCGTCAGGGAGTGAACATTGCACGTCGGACCGTCGCAAAATACCGCGAACAGCTTGATATCGCCCCGGCCCGCGAACGTCGCCGGCAGAGCAGCAAGCCCCAGCTGGCCCGAGTGGGCTGAGACCAAGGATTCCCATGAACAAGCTCACCGTAGTGCTGGTCGACGACCATGAAGGCTTCATCAACGCTGCCATGCGTCACTTCCGCAAGATCGACTGGCTGGAAGTCGTCGGCAGTGCAGCCAACGGGCTGGAAGCGATTGAACGCTCCGAAACGCTGCGCCCGCAGGTGGTACTGATGGATCTGGCAATGCCGGAAATGGGTGGCCTGCAGGCCACGCGCCTGATCAAGACCCAGGACCAGCCGCCGTACATCGTGATCGCCAGTCACTTTGATGACGCCGAACACCGCGAACACGCACTGCGTGCCGGTGCCGATAATTTTGTCAGCAAGCTGTCCTACATCCAGGAAGTGATGCCGATCCTGGAAGGACTCAAGGTGCAAGAAGATGAGTGAGTCACGCATCCTGGTGATCGACGCCGACGGCGTCCGCGCCGAACGCACGCTGGCCCTGTTGGAGTTCATGGACTTCAACCCGCGCTGGGTCAGCGACGCGCAGGACATCGACATCACCCGTCACCGCAGCAACGACTGGATGGCCGTGGTAGTTGGCGCGCTTGAAGATGCCGACCGTGCCGCCGGGTTTTTCACCTGGTTGGCGGGCACCTCGTTGCCGCCGCCGATCCTGCTGGCCGAAGGCGACCCGCTGGCGTTCTCACGCCACTACGGCCTGCATGAAGCCAATGTCTGGCCGCTGGAGCAGCCGATGCGCCACGCGCAGATGGAAGCACTGCTGCGCCGGGCCAGCCTCAAGCGACTGGACGCCGAGCACCAGGCGGACAACGCCGGCGACAGCGGCCCGACCGGACACAGCCCAGCCGTCACCGAACTGCGCCAGCTGATCGAGCAGGTCTCCAACTTCGATACCACTGTGTTGGTGCTGGGCGAATCCGGCACTGGCAAGGAAGTGGTCTCGCGCGCCATTCACCAGCGTTCGCCGCGCCGCGATGGTCCATTCATCGCCATCAACTGTGGTGCTATCCCACCCGATCTGCTGGAAAGCGAATTGTTCGGCCATGAGAAAGGCGCCTTCACCGGTGCGTTGAGCGCGCGCAAGGGCCGTTTTGAAATGGCTGAAGGCGGCACCCTGCTGCTGGACGAAATCGGCGACATGAGCCTGCCGATGCAGGTCAAACTGCTACGCGTGCTGCAGGAACGCAGCTTCGAGCGCGTCGGTGGCAACCAGACCATCCGCTGCAATGTGCGGGTAATCGCCGCCACCCACCGCGACCTGGAATCGCGTATCGCCGATGGCAAGTTCCGCGAGGATCTGTTCTATCGCCTCAACGTGTTCCCGATCGACGTGCCCGCGCTGCGTGAGCGCGTCAGCGATCTTCCGATGCTGGTGGAAACCATCGCCACCCAGCTGGCCCGCACCGGCCGTGGCGAAGTCCGTTTCGCCCCGGAAGCGCTGCAGGCGCTGGCCAGCTACGCCTGGCCGGGCAATGTGCGTGAGCTGACCAATCTGGTCGAGCGCCTGGCCGTCTTGCATCCCGGCGGCACCGTTCGTGTACAGGACCTGCCCAGCCGCTACCGTGGGGACCAGGCAAATCTAGCCACCGCAACGAACAGCGACGACGAGCGGCCGATGCTGCTTGGCAAGCTAGCCGCAGCACCTGCGCAAGCAGCCAACCAAGCCACAGGCTTGATCAGCAAGATCACTGCACCGGAAAGCAGCAGCCAGTTGCCCAGCGAAGGCATGGACCTGCGCGACCACATGGCCGGCATCGAACTGAACCTGATCACTGAAGCACTGGAGCGTACCCAGGGCGTCGTCGCCCATGCCGCCCAACTGCTCGGCCTGCGTCGCACCACCCTGGTTGAAAAGCTGCGCAAATACGGTATCGAGCGCGACTCGGCCGAAGCCACCGGCCCGTAGCCCTTTGCAGCCGGCGAAGCACTCGCCGGCCAGATCCCTCTTCCACTGCCCTGCGATGCACGCTTCGGTGCGTCGGTGATGCCTGCTGCCTCCGCCACGGCACGAATCTTGCACCGTCCGCACCAACACTCGCCGCCCTGCCTGCCCATGAAGCCTGCCGTCAATGCAATGAAAGCCGTCATCCTGGCCGGAGGCCTGGGCACCCGCATCAGCGAGGAGTCCCACCTGCGGCCCAAACCAATGATCGAGATCGGCGGCAAGCCGATCATCTGGCACATCATGAAGCTCTATACCCACTTCGGTATCACCGATTTCGTGGTGTGCCTTGGCTACAAGGGCTATGTGATCAAGGAGTATTTCGCCAATTACTTCTTGCACATGTCCGATGTCACCTTCGACATGGCCGAGAACCGGATGCAGATCCACAACCGCAACGCCGAACCCTGGCGGGTGACGCTGGTGGATACCGGCGACAGCACCTCGACCGGCGGACGCTTGAAGCGCGCGCGTGAGTATCTGGGCAATGGCGCTTTCTGCCTTACCTACGGCGACGGTGTCGCCGACATCGACATCGCTGGCCTGGTCGACTTCCATCGCAGCCATGGCCGCATGGCCACCGTGACCGCGGTGCAACCACCAGGCCGGTTTGGCGCGCTGGACATCAGCGGCACGCAGGTCAGCGGCTTCAAGGAGAAACCGCTAGGTGATGGCGCCTGGATCAATGGCGGGTTCTTCGTGCTGGAGCCGGGCGTATTCGACTACATCGAAGGCGACAGCACCACCTGGGAGCAGGAGCCGATGCGGCGGCTGGCCGAAGAAGGCCAGCTGATGTCCTTCCTGCATCACGGCTTCTGGCAGCCGATGGATACCCTGCGCGACAAGAGCCTGCTCGAAGAGCGCTGGTCACAGGGCAAGGCGGAGTGGAAGCTGTGGCAGTGAATCCGGACTTCTGGCGTGGCAGGCGGGTCTTTCTCACCGGCCATACCGGCTTCAAAGGTGGCTGGCTGGCACTGTGGCTGCAGCATATGGGCGCCCAAGTGCAGGGCTATGCCCTACCCGCTTGCGACGGCCCATCAATGTGGCAGGCGACACGGCTTGGCGCGCTGATCGACGGCGAACTGGCCGACATCCGCGATGCCGAACGCCTGAGCGCTGCACTGGCCAGACAGCAGCCCGAGTTGGTATTGCACCTTGCCGCGCAGCCGCTGGTACGGGCGTCGTACCGGAGCCCGGTTGATACCTGGTCAAGCAATGTCACCGGCACCCTCAATCTGCTGGAAGCGGTGCGCCGATGCGACAGCGTCCGTGCGGTGCTGGTTGTCACCACCGACAAATGCTACGACAACCGCGAATGGGTATGGCCTTACCGCGAGCAGGATGCGCTGGGTGGACACGACCCTTACAGCAGCAGCAAGGCCGCCGTTGAGCTGCTGTGCGCTTCCTGGCGTGCGTCCTATCTACAGGCGCGAGGCGTGGCGCTGGCCACCGCACGCGCCGGCAATGTCATCGGCGGCGGCGACTGGTCGCCCGAACGCCTGCTCCCCGACATCCTGCGCCAGTGGCAACAGCAACAACCCGTAACCCTGCGCTATCCCGGCGCCACCCGCCCATGGCAGCACGTGCTTGAGCCACTGCACGGCTATCTATTGCTGGCCCAGGCGCTGCTACAGCAGCAGGAAGGCGCGGACTCCGCCTGGAACTTCGGTCCGGATGCGGCCGATGTCGCCAGCGTCGGTGCGGTCGTCGAGCAACTAGCGAGGCTCTGGCCCGGCGAAGCAGACTGGCAAGTCGATGCCGCACAGCAGCCCCACGAAGCGGGCTTATTGGCGTTGGATTCGGCCAAGGCACGGCACTTGCTTGCATGGAAACCATGTTGGTCGCTGCCACAGGCACTTGCACAGACCGTGCGCTGGCATCAGGCATGGCAGGCCGGCGCGGACATGCAGCAACACACCCTTACCCAGATTGAAGATTTCCAGAACAGCACGCAATGAATCACGATGAACTCCAACTGCGCCATCAGATTGCCGAGCTGGTCGGGCATTACGCCGACCGCCACCTGGCCCCGTCCGCCTTCGTACCGGGCAGCAGCACGGTAGCGCCGTCGGGCAAGGTGATCGGTGCCACCGAGCTGAAGTCGATGATGGAGGCAGTGCTGGATGGTTGGCTGACCACCGGCCGCTTCAACGACGCCTTCGAGAAGAAGCTGTCGCGCTACCTCGGCATCCGCAATGTGCTGACCACCAACTCCGGTTCTTCGGCCAACCTGTTGGCATTCTCCACGCTGACCTCGCCGCGCCTGGGCGAACGCGCCATCGGCAAGGGTGATGAGGTGATCGGCGTCGCCGCGGGCTTCCCGACCACGGTCAACCCGATTCTCCAGTGCGGTGCGGTGCCGGTCTTCGTCGACGTCGAACTTGGCACCTACAACGTCAACGCCGAGTTGATCGAAGCCGCCATCACCCCGCGTACCCGAGCGATCATGCTCGCCCACACCTTGGGTAACCCATTCAACCTGGGCGTGGTACGCGAACTGTGTGATCGTTACGGCCTGTGGCTGATCGAGGATTGCTGCGACGCATTGGGCTCTACCTACAACGGCAAACTGGTCGGCAGCTTCGGCGATATCGGCACCCTGAGTTTCTATCCGGCCCACCACATCACCATGGGTGAAGGCGGCGCGGTGTTCACTGGCTCGCCGCGACTGAAGCGGATCATTGAATCGTTCCGCGATTGGGGCCGCGATTGCTATTGCGCGCCCGGCACCGACAACACCTGCGGGCAGCGCTTTGACTGGCAGCTTGGCGGCCTGCCTGAAGGCTACGACCACAAATACACCTACTCGCACCTCGGTTACAACCTCAAGATCACCGACATGCAGGCCGCCTGCGCGCTGGCACAGATGGACCGTTTGGAAGGCTTCATCGCCGCGCGCAAACGTAACTTTGCCTGGCTGCACCAGCGCTTGTCCGGCAGCAGCGAGCAACTGATTCTTCCATATGCCACGCCCGGCAGTGACCCGTCATGGTTCGGCTTCCCGATCACCCTGCGTGATGGCAGCGGCGTATTGCGCGAAGACCTGTTACGCCATCTGGACAGCCACAAGATCGGCACCCGCCTGCTGTTTGCCGGCAACCTGACCCGCCAGCCTTACATGCAGGGCCAGAACTACCGGGTCAGTGGCGAGTTGCCGATGACCGACAAGGTCATGAAAGACACCTTCTGGATCGGCCTGTGGCCAGGCCTGAGCGAAGACCACCTTGAACACGCCGCAAGCCAGATCGAAAGCTGGCTTAACAAAGGAACACAGCGATGAATGATGCACGCTCCCCATCTGCACCAGAGGCCTTGTTCGACCGGCCGCTGTTCGTGCTGGAGATGGCCAATAACCATATGGGCGACGTGGCCCACGGTGTCGCGCTGATCCGTGCTTTTGCCGATGTTTGTCGTGACTTTCCGTTCCGCTTTGCGTTCAAGTTGCAGTACCGCGACCTGGATACGTTCATCCACCCGGCAATGCGTGGACGCGACGACCTGAAGTACATCAAGCGTTTCAGCGAGACAAGGCTGTCACGTGCCCAATTTGATGCGCTGGTCACCGAGATCCGCAACTGTGGATTCCTGTGCCTGTCCACGCCGTTCGACGAGGCGTCAGTGGCCGTGATCGAAGCGCAGGATCTGGATGCGATCAAGATCGCCAGCTGCTCCATGAGCGATTGGCCCCTGCTCGAGCGCGTCGTGCAGACACAGCGCCCACTGATCGTTTCAACCGCAGGCTCGACGCTGGAGGAGCTGGATCGACTGGTCAGCTTCCTCACCCATCGCCAGAAGGATTTCGCGATCCTGCATTGCGTTGGCGAGTACCCCACCGCCGATGCCAACATGCATCTGTCGCAGGTGGATTTCCTGCGCCGCCGCTATCCGGGCGTGCGGGTCGGCTTCTCTACCCACGAAAACCCTGACAACACCGATATCGTCAAGATCGCATTGGCCAAGGGGGCGCGGATTTTCGAGAAGCACGTCGGCCTTCCGACCGAGCAGTATCCCCTCAACGCCTACTCGGCCTCCCCCGAACAGGTGCGTCGCTGGTTGCAGGCGGCACAGCAGACCCTGCTGCTGTGCGGTGAAGGCGATAACCGCCTGCCATTCAACGCCTCCGAGAGCGCCAGCTTGCGTTCGCTCCGCCGCGGCGTGTTCACCCGTCGCCCGATCGCCGCCGGCGAGGTTGTGCAGGCCGCTGACGTGTACTTCGCCTTCCCTCCCGAGGATGGCCAGTACACCGCCAACGACTGGTCCAAGTACGCCAGCTTCACCGCCACCCACGACATCGCCGCCGATGCCGGACTGGGCCCTGACAACAGCGATCGCCGCGACACCCGCGACAAGGTCTGGGACATCGTCCAGGACGTACGCGCGCAGCTGGCCGGCAGCCACGTGGTAGTGCCGGGGCGGGTCGATCTGGAGATCTCGCACCACTACGGGCTTGAGCGCTTCCACGAGGTGGGCATGGCCATGCTTACCGTGGTCAATCGCGGCTATTGCAAGAAGCTGCTGATGCTGTTGCCCGGCCAGCTGCATCCAGAGCAGTACCACCAGCGCAAGGAAGAAACCTTCCATGTGCTGCACGGCGAACTGGTACTGAAGCTCGACGGTGTGGAGCGCAAATGCAAACCCGGCGATGTGGTCACCGTTGAGCCTGAAGTACGCCATGCCTTCCACAGCGATGGCGGCGCCATCATCGAAGAGCTGTCATCCACGCACTTCAGCAACGACTCGTTCTATACCGATGAGGCAATCAATGCCAATCGGAATCGCAAGACCCTCTTGAGCTATTGGATGGATTGACGTGGCTAGCCCCTATCGTGTTGCCGACTACATTGCCGACTTCATCGCAGCGCTTGGCGTAGGACATGTGTTCCTGCTGCCAGGCGGCGGCGCCATGCACCTCAACGACGCGGTCGGCAAGCACCCCGAACTGGAAGTGGTTGCCTGTCATCATGAGCAGGCCGCAGCGATCGCAGCCGAAGCATACTGCCGTATCAACGAAAACCTCGGCGTGGCCATGGTCACCACTGGCCCCGGTGCAACCAATGCGGTTACCGCCGTTGCCGGCGCCTGGATCGAGTCCGTACCGCTGCTGGTGATCTCCGGCCAGGTCAAACGCGCCGACCTGTTGCGCGGGGCCGCGCTGCGCCAGAAGGGCGTGCAGGAGGTCGACATCGTCAGCGTGGTGGCACCGATCACCAAATACGCGGTCACCATCGAAAAACCCGAAGACATCCGCCGCGAATTGGAGCGCGCCGTATTCCTGGCCCGCGATGGCCGCGCCGGGCCGGTCTGGATCGACGTACCGTTGGACGTCCAGGGCGCGCCGATTGACCCATCGACACTGTCTGGCTGGCAGACCGAGGTAGCCGCGTCGCATCCGCTGGACCCGGCCGTGCTCGCGCAGGTGCGCAAGCTGCTTGAAGGCGCGCAGCGCCCGTTGATACTTGCCGGGCATGGCGTACGCCTGGGCGGTGCCGCCGTCGCCTTCCGCAAACTGGTTGAAACCCTTGGGGTTCCGGTGGTCAGCACCTGGAATGCGATGGACCTGCTGCCATACGAACACCCGCTGTTTGTTGGCCGGCCCGGCGTTGTCGCACTGCGTGCTCCCAACTTCGCCATCCAGAATGCGGACCTGCTGATCAGCATCGGCTGTCGCCTGGACAACATCATCACCGCCTATGCACCGCGCGACTTCGCCCGCAATGCGCACAAGGTGGTAGTTGATGTCGACAGCAACGAAATCGCCAAACTCGACATGCCGATCGATGTGGCCATCACCAGCGACGCCGCGCAGTTCATCACCGCGCTGGCCGCCACCATGGGGGCGGACGAGGTTCGTCGCCCTGCCTGGCTGCAACGCTGCCACGATTGGAAGGCGCGTTATGGAGTGAACGACGGCAAGCCCTTCGCCGCTGATGGCCCGATCAGTCACTTCCAGTTTGCCGATGCGCTATCTGAAGCCGTGCCCGCAGATACCCTGGTCAGCACCGGCAGCTCGGGGCTCGCGGTGGAAGTGTTCTACACGGTGTTCCGCAACCGACCCGGGCAGCGCGTTTTTCTTACCTCTGGCCTTGGTGCCATGGGCTATGGCCTGCCCGCCGCGATTGGCGCCTGTTTTGCAAATGAACGCAAGCCCATGGTTGCGGTCGAGAGCGATGGCAGCCTGCAACTGAACATCCAGGAGCTGGCCACTTTGCGCGGCTTCAACCTGCCGATCTGCCTTGTAGTGATGAACAACGGTGGCTACGCGTCGATACGCAACACCCAACGGAACTACTTCGAAGGCCGATACGTCGGTACGGGCCCCGAAGCCGGACTGTGGATGCCTGACCTGCAGGAGCTGGCACGCGCCTATGAACTTCCGTTCAAACGCATCCGTGATGCTGCCGAGTTGAGCGCTGGCCTGGCTGAAGCCATCGCGCAGCCCGGCCCGATGATCGTGGAAGTGATGCTGCTCAATGATGAAGTGCTGAGCCCGAAGGTTGCAGCCATACCCCAGGCCGACGGCTCGATGGCCTCCATGCCGTTGGAGGACATGAGTCCGTTGTTGCCGCTGGCAGTACTGGAGACGGAAATGGACGGCAATACCAGCGCCGTTTCGCGCAGGGTGCGGCAAGCCTGATGCGCCTTGGCTACCTGTCTGAATTTCTACCTGGGAGATACTTGTGGCCTCGATAGCCCGCCATTGCGTCTGTTGCGGAGCTACGCATGTCGCCCGCTCACCGGCCGTGCTCATGCCCTTTGTCGCCAAACGGGTGTTCGACTGGGATGTCGTGGAAGTGACTGCCGATTGGGGGCTGCGCGACTTGCCGCCAGGCCGTGCCTATGCAGTGTGCAACACCGTGTACTGCAACGACTGCGCCGCGCTGTTTCTCGATATTCGCTTCGATGACGAGGAGCTGGGACGTCTGTATGCCGACTATCGCGGCGAGGATTACACGCGACTGCGCGATGCACTGGAGCCCGGCTATGCCGAACGCAACGGCAAGCTGCTGGCCGGGGCAGACTATGTGCCGCAGGTCGAGCGCTTCCTGCTGGATTGCATGCCACCGCCTTCCCGGATTCTGGATTTCGGTGGTGACACTGGCATCAACACGCCATTTCGCGGGCGTGCGGAGGCTCAACATATCCTCGACATATCCAACCGCCCATTGGTAGCCGGCGCAGTCCGCGTCGATGCTGCGCTTGCCGCTACCCAGCACTACGACCTGGTGGTGCTCAGCGAGGTGTTGGAGCACGTCCCGCAACCATTCGAGCTGCTGCAGCAGGTGGTGGCGCTGATGGACAGCCAAAGTGTGCTCTACCTCGAGGTTCCCTTCGAACGCCTGATGTGCACGCTGGAGTCCGAACCGCAGCGCTGGACCGAGAAACGTCATTGGCACGAACACATAAACTTCTTCTCGCGCGAGAGTCTGCGTCGTCTGCTGGCCCGCTGCGGGCTGGAGCCGCTTCTCATGGACGTACTGGATATCGACGTTGGTAATGGCCCGGCCCAGGTATTTGCAGTGGCGGCGAAGCGTTCGTCGGGAACTTGAACTTGAGCGGGAGCAACGCCATGCATAGTCTGGATATCATCATTCCAACCTACAACTACGGGCACTTCATAGACGAATGTCTGGAATCAGTGCGGGCGCAGACTTTCACTGATTTTTCGGTGCTGGTAATCGACAATGCATCCGAAGACGATACCGCGTCAGTGGTCGAACGCCACCGACGCAGCGATTCGCGCATCCACTATGTTCGCAATGCCAGCAACATCGGGCCTGCCCCATCGGTGGACAAGGCCTACGGCATGACCTCAGCGCGTTACTGGGTACTGCTGTGCGCCGATGATTACTGGCAGCCGGAGTTTCTCCAGGCCACCGTGCGCGATGGGCTCATGGCGCACCCGCAGTGCGGCTTTGCTTACAGCCGTTTCAGCCGTTTGGTTGGTGATCGTCTGATACCAGAGATGGCACACATGGCCCCGGAGCTGGACAGCGGCGTGCATTGGTTGATGGACTATCTGTGCTTCACCAACTGGATAGCGCCCTCGTACTGCGTGATGGACCGCCAACGCTACGATGCGGTCGGTGGCACAGCCCGTGCCGCCCAACGCTTCCAGCCGCAGGGCTCGCTGCGTCGCGGCAGTCTGGGTGACCACTACAACGTAGCACGGTTGGCAGCCCACCATCCTGGCTTCGCGGTGCAGGATCGGCTGGGCGTCTACCGCGTGCACGGTGAAAGTGACACCGCGAGTACCGGCCATCAGCTGATCGAAGAAATCGTCTTGTTATACGATCAGATATTCTTCGACAACGACCTGTTCTCTGACAGCCATCGCTATCTGGCGAAGATCAACCAGATTGGCCGGCTGCTCACCGAAACGGGCCTGGCCCGCACTGCTTTCGAGCTCATGCGCAACCCCCGCACCGCTGGTTTGTTGGGTGACAAGCGACGCGACATCCTGCGGACCTTCGCACGGACCCTGCCCAAGCTGCGATACGACTCGGCAACTCCCCTGCGTGGACACGGGCTTCTTGAGCACCCGGAGAACATCGAGCGTCTGCGCGATCTTGCCGAGCGCCCCTTCAACGAATGGGCGACGCTCGCCTTCTGAATATCGCCGAAGCAATCTGATGAAAACCCATATCCTGTTCGATTTCGACGGCACCCTGGTTGACTCCGCACCGAGCGTGCTCGCGGCCTTCGCCAAGGTGCTGCAGACGCACGCGCTGACGCCGTGTCGTGCCATCGACTCCAGCCTGATCGGCCCACCACTACGGCCGACGTTGGAAGCCTTGAGCGGACAAAGCGATCCAGTGTTGCTGGATGCATTAAGCGCAAGCTTTCGTGAGATCTACGACGGGCAGACCTGCTTGTCCACGCCAGCCTATGCGGGCTGGGAGGAAGTGTTGCAGGCGCTACGCGAGCAAGGCCTGGTGCTGTCCATCGCTACCAACAAGCGCCTGCGACCGACGCTGCAGATCCTCGACGCGCTGGGCTGGAGCGGGCACTTTGGTGCTGTCTACGCCAACGATTCTCACCCGGGCCTCTACGCTGACAAAGCCGGAATGATAGGTGCGCTGATGGGCGCACTCGACATCGTGCCCACGGCGGCCATCTACATCGGCGATACCGAGCAGGATGGCTGCGCTGCTGCCGCCAATGGTGTGGAATTCTGGCCGGTAAACTGGGGCTATGGTGATTTCCCTGCAGCATCCACACCGCTGGCCACGCCATCGCAAGTAACCGAGCGCTTGGCAGGTCTGTGCGCATGACCACGCGCAAGTCACTGATCGGCCTGTACGACGAACTGACCGGTATTCCGAAGACCCTCGACGGTTACCGCTCCATCCAGTCGCGCCCCAACGCAGGCGACCTCGCCTATACCGTGCCGGCAACCCTGCTTGGTGCGGCCCGCGCTGATTTCGATGTGTGGATGTTCGGCGAGCTGTCGCCAGAAGCCTGCAACGAGCGCTATTCGCGTCTGATGTTGTTCCTGCCGTGCCGACTGACAAGTCCCGGCATGAACAATGGCTGGGATGCCGAAACCTATCGGCGGGTTACACGCTTCATCCGACGACTGAAGATCCCGGTGATATCCGCTGCCGAATCGGTAATGACCGATAGCAACGACTACATCAGTAATTTCCATCGACAACTGCCAGAGCACATCGTCGATTACCTACGGGCATTGTCCGAGCAATGCGTCAGCATCGGCGCGCGCGGCGAATACTCAGCCCAGGTGATCCGTAACCTGGGCATCAAGAACGTCGAGCCAGTGGGCTGCGCTTCGTTGATGGTCAACGGCCCGGAACTGCACGCAAACCTGCTGCAGCGCAAGCCGTTTGAGGATGTACGCGAAATCGCGCTGGGCTACACCAACAATACCTATGGCGAGAGCTCGCTGATTGGATCGATGCTGCAGGTGGCCGCCGATCAAGGGCACTACTTCATCGAGCAACACTTCTCGTTGCTGACCAAACTGCTGTACTGGCCGCAGACGCTTGAGCAACGAGACTTGGAGAAGGGCCAAAAGCTCTATCAGGGACTTGGCCAGGTAAACCGCCTGCTGCAACAGCGCCGCATCCGCTACTTCACCCACTATGGCCTGTGGGACGCATTCTGCCGGAACCTGGATTTCATGTACGGCTCCCGCCTGCACGGCGGAGTGATGGCGATCAATGCCGGTGTACCGAGCTACTTCATCTCACAGGACGCGCGCGTGCGCGAGGTGTGCGAGTTCTACCACCTGCCTTGGACCAGCGAGCAGGACATCCGCGCCCGTGGCATCGACGTGCGGCGCTTCTATGAAGACGCTGACTACAGCGATGCCTGCCAGGTGTATCCGCAGCGCTACCGTGACTATCTTGATTTCCTTCAGCGCAATGGCGTGCAGCCACGGCTTGATGCGGAGGGCCGCGTGGCGCTGGATTTACCGCCGCCGGCAGCGGGAGTGATGGATGAAGGCAAGGCAGGCCATGCAATCTCCGAGCATGGGCTGACGCTGGCGAGCGACTTGCTGCGCAGTGCTGATGCCGGGCAGTCATTCAGTGACGCGCAACTGGCATGGTTCGGCCAAGCCGTGCATCAGTCAGGTGCCGAAGCAGGACCATCGACGATGGCGCCGGCTCCCAGCATGAGCATGGGTAATCGAACGGTCAGCCAGGATATACAGCGGGTTGCCTCACTTATGCCGGATTTGGGTGCATTGCGCGGCCGCCACCTGGTCCTCGCTGGTGGCACGGGCTTCTTCGGCAAATGGGTGCTGGCGCTGTGCGATTGGCTCAATTTGCAGGGATGGTGTCTGCAGGTCACCGTGATCTGCCGCAATCCCGACGGCTTCCTCAAGAAGGAGCCCTATTATAGCCAGCAGCGTTGGCTGAACTGGCTCACCGCCGACATCTGTGACTTGCCGGTCACCGACCTGCGCGCCGATTTTCTGCTGCACGCTGCCGTAGACAGTTCGGCCGCCGGCCAGTCCGACCGCTTGAAGATGCTGGACATGCTCTACCAAGGCACCCGTCAGTTGCTCGATCTAGCCGCGCGCAGCGGCGTAAGCCGGGTGTTGCTGACGGGTTCCGGGGCACAGTACGGCAACGCGCCGCAGGACGGGGGCTGGGTGGAATCCAGCGCCAATGCCTGTGCCAGCCATGACGCGCGCAACGCTTACGGCGAAGGCAAGCGCATGCAGGAAATGCTGGCTGCGATTTATGCGGACCGCCATGACTTCGACGTCGTGCACACGCGTGGCTTCGCCTTCGCCGGCCCGGGCCTGCCGCTAAGCACGCATTTCGCCATCGGCAACTTCGTCCGTGATGCCTTGTACCGCGATGCGATCGTGCTGAATTCCGCAGGAGAAGCCGTTCGAAGCTATCTGCATGGCGCTGATCTGGCCGCCTGGTTGCTGTCCCTGTTGGTCAAGGGAAAGTCCGGGGAGGTCTACAACGTTGGTTCGGATGAGGCGGTCAGCATCGCTGATTTGGCGGTACGGATTGGCAGCCGTTTGTCTCCGCACAAACCGGTGCGGATTCTGGGACAGCCCAGTGGCGAACGTTCGTTCTACGTGCCGGATATCAGCAAGGCACGCACATTGGGCCTGGAAGTGTGGACTTCGCTCGATCAAGCCATCGACAGCATGGGGCAATGGGCAGGCACGAGGTCAAGCTGATGACAATCAAGCTCCAGCAAGATGAAACACCGTGCGCCGCGAATGCTGGTGGGACGGATTGGACTTCCGTTGCAGGAGGGCGCTGCCTTGGAGTGCCTTGGCAGGTGGGAATCGCGGGCTTCAGTCTAGTCGACCAACAGCCGTTTCTCATTGAAGATGCCGACTGGGCAACCCTGGGTACCCAGCTACCGCTCGAACCGCTGGCGCGCTACGGCATGGGCAACGGCCTGCGATTTGAACGTATTTCCGATGCAGGTGTCGCCGCATTCGATGCGGTACTTCTCATAGCACTCGAACGCCCGGCCAGTCCTCACTTGCCCGTTCCTTCGGAGCTGCGCCGGTATCTATTGGTACGCAGCGCCGCCGAGCGCGCCGCCGTAGTAGACGAAAGCACCTTCACTACATTGTTTCTCCCTTCAGCCCAACCCTTCAACGACGAAAGGCTGGTTTACACAAGTCCAGTTATCGATTTCCGGCTGCATGAAGCTGAGCCCTTGGCGCCGGCAAGCGGCGGAACCGACCCGCAAGCACCGGCCGCCGCGTACGGGCCGGACAACTATTTCCGTTCGGCCGATTTCTGGATCAATGGACTGACGGCTGCCATCGCCGCGGATGCCGCGACGGTGCGCGGGATTGCGCCGCCGTTGTTGAGCGTCATCATTCCAACCTACAACCACGGACGCTATCTACGCCAATGTATCGAGTCAGTACTCGACCAAGGCGTGGACAACATTGAGATCCTGGTGCTGGACAATGCGTCCACTGACGCGACTCCCGAAGTCATGGCCGCATTTGGCGGCGAGCCACGCGTGCGCTACATGCGTAGCCGCGACAACTGTGGCGCTGGCCACAACTGGAGGAGCGGCCTCTGGATCGCCCAAGGGCGCTACTTCACTTTTTTATCCGCCGACGACCACCTCAATCCAGGTCACCTGACGCGCCTGCTGTCCACCCTGCAAGACCAGCCGCATGTGGCCGTCGGCTACTCCGGTATTCGCTGGATCGACAGCCAAGGGAACGCGCTGTCCCAGCCGCTCCATCCCGGATACCGGGATGCCAGTTACATTGGTGGGCGCAACGAAGTCGCCGACCTGCTGGTCCACGATTGCTACATGACGCCCTCCGCCGTCATCTACCAACGTGAAGCCTTCCGCAGAACATGGCGCCCGGGCAGGATTCACGGAGCAGGCGACTGGGAAATGGTCCTGCAGATGGCCGAGCAGTATCCCGACTTCGTCTATGTCAATACACCGGGAGTCAGCTACCGCTGGCACGGCGAGCAGCATTCCAGCCAGTTTTATGCTTCCAGCGCACCGTTGGCCGACCACCTGACCATCATCGAAGGCGTCTTCGAGCGCGGCACACAGGATCGCCTCCGTGGCCGCGAGTACGACGTCGCCGAGCACATCGAGCGACGCCTGTCGCTGTACCCCAGCGAGCGCGCTTCGCCCTTGGGTGAACGCGCGCGGCAGATGATAGAACGCATGGAGGCGCTCGCGGCCGAACATGATGCTCCCTTCTTTTCCGTCATTGTTACCACCTGGAACCGCCCCGTCCTGCTCGCCCAAGCACTGGCAAGTCTTCACGCGCAAACGTTCACTGACTTCGAAGTGGTGCTGGTCAACGACTGCGGCGAGTCGGTCGAGCACCTGCTCGGCGCGCACCGTTTGCCGCTGACCTACCTGCGGCAAGGCCGTAACGGCGGTCCGGCCGCTGCCCGTAATGCCGCCCATCGGCTGGCACGCGGTCGTTATCTGGTCTACCTGGACGATGATGATCTGTATTTGCCCAATCACCTGCAGACGCTTGCCGATGCGCTGCGCACTCATCCGGACGAAGTGGTCTACAGCGACGCGTTGTTTGTTACCGAGCGCATCCACGGCAGTACCCGCCAGGTACTGGCCGAAGAGCGGCGTTACCCGCACGCTCACTATTCGTACGAACGTTTGTCGGTAGACAACTACATCCCGATCAATACGTTCGCTTGGCCACGTGCGCTTGCCGCTGAGGTCGGCGGCTTCGACGAACGCCTGCAGGGATTGGAGGACTGGGACTTCCTGTTGCGCCTGGCTGCGCGTGTACCTTTCAACCACGTGCGCCAGGAAACCGTCCAGGTGCGGATGCGTGCAGAAGTCCAGGTCGAGCCCGATGAGCGCCGCTCCGTGCAGGCATTCGTGCACTACCCAGCCCTATACCAGAAAATCTATGCTCGCCATTCGGACCTGGACGCCGAAATCGTGCGCAACGGCCGTGCCGAGCGATTGAGGCAGCTCGGCATCTACCCTGCGCAGACACCAGAAAACGTGATCGATACCTGGCGCGCGGTGCGCGTGCCGACGCCGGCGCAGCGTCACCTGTGCGAACGGCGCATGCACGATGTCGGGGCGCCCCCCAAGCTCTGCGTGCTGCTGCGCAGCCCGGATGGCGATACTGCGAGTGTTCAACGCAGTATCGCCAGCCTCATTGGCGACGATGGCATGCCTGAAGGCTTGCAGATAGTCGTATTGACGGGCGGCACGGTGGAGACAATGTGCGCTGCCGTGGCGCACCCTCAGGTACGGGTGCTGGGTTCGGTGGGAGATTCACTGGAAGCAATTCTGGATGAGAGTCTCGCTGACACCGCGGCGGACTGGCTGCTGCTGGCCGACAGCGGCGACGAGTTCACCGCGGGAGGTGTTTTGCAGCTGCGGCTACGGCTTGCCGAGCAACCGCAGCTCCGGGCACTGTTCGCCGACGGTTGGTACCGTAACCAGGACGGTTCGCTGGCACCCATGCTGCGTCCGGACCTCAATCTGGACCTGCTGCTGGGCAACCCGTCAATGCTCGCTTCGCATTGGATATTCCAGCGCAAGGCCGCATTCGACATCGGCGGCTTCGACCGCACTGCCGGTGATGCCGCAGAGCTGGATCTGATCCTGCGGCTAATCCATGCCGGCGGCTTCGACGGCATCGCACATCTGCCGGAGCCATTGCTGACCTGCCAGCCTCCCCGGTTTGATGGCCAGGCCCTGCAGCGCGCCATCCTCGCTCACCTGCGCGCCCGTGGCTATGCCGACGCAACTGCGCAAACCATGGATGGCGGCTTGTATCGCATCGACTATGGTCACGGCCAGCAGCCAACGGTTTCGCTACTGGTGATCGTGTCCGAGGACACCACGCTGGCCGCGCTGGAGCGCTGCGTCGTGTCGATACTTGAGAAGACCGGCTATGCCGGCTATCAGCTTGTGCTGGTCGACAACGGGGCTGCGGACGAGTTGCGGCAGTGGATGCAACAGGTCGAGTCATTGGCAGCTGATCGGGTGCAGGCGTTCGCTTTCGATCCACCGCTGCCATATACCGCTGCCTGCAATCTCGCCGCTACCCAGGCCAGTGGGGAGTTCCTGCTGTTCCTGCGTCCCGAATTGGTGGTACTGCAATCACATTGGTTGGACGAGCTGCTGAACCACGGCTTGCGCCCAGAAGTTGGCGTGGTAGGTGCCAAGACCATCTCCGGCGATGGCAAGATCACGCATGCAGGGTTGGTACCGGGCCTGGTATCCAGTGGCGGCCACGCATTTGCCGGCGCGGCCATGGATGCATCGGGCTATATGAATCGTCTGCTCGTAGCACAGCAGTATGCGGCCGTTGCCGATAGCTGTCTGTTGATCGCCAAGACGCTGTTCACCGAACTCGATGGCTTCGATCACGCGGCCTTCGCCGACCAGGCTGCCGATGTCGACCTGTGTCTACGCGCCCGTGAACACGGTTACCTCACTGTATGGACGCCGCATGCACTGCTGCTGCATTCAATCGAACCAGCCTTACTAGAAGATAGCGCGGGTGATGCCCTGCTCGAGCGCTGGCTACCCGCGCTCGCCAACGATCCCGCCTACAACCCCAGCCTGCGCCTGGATGTTGCCGGCGGCTTCCGTCTAGGCGAATCCGAATTCTCATGGAAGCCTCTGCCGTGGCGGCCTATCCCACGCGTGTTGGCGCAACCCGCTGATCCCTGGGGCAGCGGCCAATATCGCGTGATCCAACCATTCGAAGCGTTGAAGTTGGAGGGCCATGTCGAAGGCGTGCTCTATGCAACGCTACTCGACCCCGTCGAACAGGCGCGTATTGATCCGGACGTGGTGATCCTGCAGCGCCGCGTCGGCGAGGATGACCTGCACAAGATCCAACGCATGGGCCGCTACTCGTCCGCACTCAAGATCTACGAGCTGGACGACTATCTGCCCAACCTGCCGGCCAAGAGCGCGCACCGTGAGCATATGCCGCGTGACGTGCTGCGTAGCCTGCGCAAGGCAATGGGCCTAGTGGACCGTTTCGTGGTCTCCACCCCGGCGATGGCCGAGGCATTTGCAGGCCTGCATCCGGATATCCGCATCGCCGCCAATCGGCTGCCGGTGAGCTGGTGGAAGCAGCTACCCGTGGTCCGTCGCGAGGACAGTCCACGTCCCCGGGTTGGCTGGGCCGGTGGCCTGGGTCATACCGGCGATCTGGAGATGATTGCCGATGTCGTCAGCGAATTGGCGCAGGAGGTGGACTGGGTGTTCTTCGGCATGTGCCCGGATCGCTTGCGTCCGTATATCGCCGAGTTTCATCCGGGCGTGGATATCGCCCGCTACCCGCGCGCTTTGGCGTTGCTGCAGCTCGACCTGGCCATTGCGCCGCTGGAAGAGAACCGTTTCAACGAGTGCAAGAGCAACCTGCGCCTGTTGGAGTACGGTGCCTGCGCAGTGCCGGTGGTCTGCAGCGATGTCGGCCCTTACCGGGACCCTGCCCTGCCAGTTACCCGTGTGCGTAACCGGCACCGCGAATGGGTGGGTGCCATCCGCGATCATCTGACAGACACGACTGCCCGCAGGCACGCCGGCGAGGCACTGAAGTCGATCGTTCATCGCGACTGGATGCTGGAAGGTCCTGGCCTGGATGAATGGCGCGCAGCCTGGCTGCCCTGACCTCCGCGCTTATCGCCAGTCTCCTCGACGGCCGCCGGTTCTCCGGCGGCCGTTTTGTTTGGCCCTCCGGTTTGCAGCTTGCCTTCTGGATACTGCCGCGTGCGTCGGATTTCCGGCACACGCGGCACGTCAGCGCGACGCATTCACGAACATCAAGGCCTTCACGGTTCCGGCACGCAACTTGCAGCTGTCCCATCAGCTCCCCCACACGTTGCCCGGAACCCCGCACGATGTCCCACTCCATCACCTCTGTTCTCTCCCAGATCCGCACGCTGCAGAACCAGGTGGGGCAAACCGCGCCCATCGGCGATGTGCCGCGCAGCAACGCGATCCAGGGGCTGGCTGAAGGCAACGCCGTTGCCGCACCTTCGTTCAGCCAGGCTTTGCAGGGCGCCATCCAGGGCGTCAACGAGGCCCAGCAGAAGTCCGGGCAGCTGGCCGCTGCTTTCGAGCGCGGCGATGCCAGTGCCGACCTGGCCAAGGTCATGGTCGCCTCCCAACAGTCCTCGCTGGCGTTCCGCGCCACCGTGGAAGTCCGTAACCGTCTCGTCCAGGCTTACCAGGACGTGATGAACATGCCGCTGTAAGGATCCGCACGCATGGCACTCGCGCTGTCCAGAGAATCACTGAATCCGGAACGGGCTGGCGCCTGGTTCGATCGTCTGCAGAGCCTGCAGATCACCCGCCGTCTTGGCTTGATGGCAATGATCACGGTCGCGGTGGCGGCCGGCTTGTTCGTGTTCTTCTGGGCGCAGAAGCCGCAGATGATGCCGCTGTATACCGGACTGGATCAGAAGGCGACCGCCGAGGCCACCGACCTGCTGCGCTCGGCGCAGATTCCGTTCGAGCTGGACGCCACCACCGGTGCGATCAGCGTGCCGGAAAAGAACGTGCACGATGCACGGCTGAAGCTGGCCGGATCCGGCCTGACCGAAAGCGGCCGCCTCGGCTTTGAAATGATGGAACGCGACCCCGGCTTCGGCGTCAGCCAGTTCGTCGAAACCGCGCGCTACCAGCATGCGCTGGAAACCGAGCTGGTGCGCACCATCAGCAGCCTGCGCCCGGTCCGCGATGCGCGCGTGCACCTGGCCATTCCCAAGCCCAGTGCCTTCACCCGCCAGCGCGACGTCGCCAGCGCCTCGGTGGTGCTGGAGTTGCGCGGCGGCCAGCAGCTGGAGCGCAACCAGGTCGACGCCATCGTGCACATGGTCGCTTCCAGCATTCCCGATCTGGCCCCCGAACGCGTCACCGTGGTCGACCAGAGCGGGCGCATGCTCACCATCGCCGATCCCAACAGCGAAGCCGCGCTCAACGCCGCCCAGTTCGATCAGGTACGCCGTCTGGAAGGCTCCTACAACCAGCGCATCCGCGAACTGCTGGAGCCGATGACCGGCGCCGGCCGGGTCAATCCGGAAGTCAGCGTGGACATGGATTTCTCGGTCACCGAGGAAGCCCGCGAGCTGTACAACGGCGAGCCGCAGAAGGTGCGCAGCGAACAGATCAGCGAAAACACCAGCGCCACCGCCGGCCCGCAGGGCATTCCCGGCGCCACCAGCAACACCCCGCCGGGCGCCGCTGCGGCACCACCGGCCACTGCGGCTACGCCGACCGAAACCTCCAAGAACGCCACCCGCAACTACGAGCTGGACCGCACCCTGCAGCACACCCGCCAGCCGCCGGGCCGGGTCAATCGCGTCTCGGTTGCAGTGCTGGTAGACCACGTGCCGCGTGCTGGTGCCAACGGCAAGCAGACCGACCAGCCGCTCAGCGCCGCCGAACTGACTCGTGTCGAAGCACTCGTGAAGCAGGCCGTCGGCTTCAATGCCGAACGCGGCGACACCGTGTCGGTGATGAATGCTCCGTTCGTACGTGAAGTGACGCCGGTCGAAGCTCCCAAGTGGTGGGAGAACCCGCAGGTGCGCGACGCGCTGCGTCTGGTGCTTGGCGCCATCGTGGTACTGGCCCTGTTGTTCGGCGTCCTGCGCCCAGCCCTGCGCCAGATCACCGGCACGCCCAAGGCGCTGTCTGGTCCTGAAGAACCGCTCAACGCCGACGTCCAGGTGCTGGATGATGGCACCGAGATGCCAGCACTGGCCGCCGACCGCCTGCACCTTGATGGCAAGCCAGCACTGGCATTGCCGGTGGACGCCTATGAAGAGCGCCTGCGCATGGCCCGCGAAGCAGTGAAGACCGACTCCAAGCGGGTTGCCCAGGTAGTGAAGGGATGGGTGTCAAATGACTGATGCAATGCCGATGACCGGCGTGCAACGTGCCGCCGTACTGCTGCTGTCGCTCGGCGAAACCGACGCGGCCGAGGTGCTGCGTCACATGGAACCAAAGGAAGTACAGAAGATCGGCATCGCCATGGCCACGCTCACCGATGTCACCCGCGAACAGGTGCAGAAGGTGATGGATGACTTCGGCGCCGAGCTGGGCAACAAGACCTCGCTGAGCGTCGGCTCGGACGACTACATCCGCAACATGCTGGTGCAGGCGCTGGGCAATGAGAAAGCCAGCAACCTGATCGACCGCATCCTGCTCGGCCGCAACACCACCGGCCTGGATGCGCTGAAGTGGATGGACCCGCGTGCGGTCGCCGATCTGGTCCGCAACGAGCACCCGCAGATCATCGCCATCGTCATGGCCCATCTGGAAACCGACCAGGCCGCCGAAGCCTTGAAGCTGCTGCCCGAGCGTACCCGCGTCGACGTGCTGCTGCGCATCGCCACCCTCGACGGTATTCCGCCGAATGCGCTGAACGAACTCAACGAAATCATGGAACGCCAGTTCGCCGGCAACCAGAACCTGAAGTCGTCGAACATCGGTGGCGTGCAGTGTGCTGCCAACATCCTCAACTTCATGGACGGCGGGCAAGACCAGGTCATTCTGACCGAAATCGCCCGCATCGATTCGCCGCTGGGCAGCCGTATCCAGGACCTGATGTTCGTCTTCGACGATCTGGTGGATCTGGACGACCGCGAAATGCAGCTGGTATTGCGCGAAGTCAGCGGCGAACGCCTGGGTCTGGCGCTGCGCGGTGCCGACATCAAGGTACGCGACAAGATCACCCGCAACATGTCGCAGCGCGCCGCGGAAATCCTACTTGAAGATATGGAAGCCCGTGGTCCGGTGCGCCTGTCCGATGTGGAAGGCGCGCAGCGCGAAATCCTCGCCATCGTCAAGCGCATGGGCGATGAAGGCACCATCACTCTGGGCGGTGCTGCGGAGGCGATGCTGTGAACAATGCCGTGCGCTGGCACGCCCCGGATCTCAACGCACCTGCTGCGCCGTTGGTGACGGATGATTTCGATCTGGCCTCGTTGGAAACCATCGTTGCCGAGCCGACACCGCCGCCGCTGCAGCCACCGACCCTGGACGAGATCCAGGCGATCCGCGATGCCGCGCAGGAAGAAGGCTTCCAGCAAGGCCATGCCGAAGGTTACGCGCAGGGCCAGGCCGAAGTGCGGCGCCTGACCGCACAGATCGAAGGCATTCTGGACAACTTCAGCCGGCCGCTGGTGCGACTGGAAAATGAAGTGGTTGGCGCACTCGGTGAACTGTCGGTACGCATTGCCGGTGCGCTGATCAGCCGTGCTTACGAAGCTGATCCTTCGCTGCTGAAGGATCTGATCGATGAAGCACTGGATACCGTCAGCGGCACCAACCGCGACGTGGAAGTGCGCCTGCACCCTGACGACATTGCTGCGATCAGTAATCTGCTGACACTGCCCGCCGGGCAGCGTCTGGTGCCCGACCACAGCCTCAGCCGCGGCGACCTGCGCGTGCACGCCGAGGCCGTGCGTGTCGACGGCACTCTTGATGCGCGCCTGCGCGCTGCGCTGGCCACCGTACTGCGTCGCGCCGGAGCCACGCAATGAGCGCATCACCCTCGCCCGCTGCCGCCGACTGGGCTGCCGCGCGCAATCTGCGCCTGGCCGCGCGCCTGGATGGCATATCGCTCGATGCCGGCGGCGGCCACGGCCTCGTACGCGAAGGCATCCTGCGCCGCGCCGTTGGCCTCACCCTTGAAGCAGTCGGCTGCGAAGCGCCGATGGGTGCAAGCTGCAAGGTCGAGATCATCGATGGCGGCTGGGTCGATGCCGAGGTTGTCGGCTTCTCCGGCGACCGCACCTATCTGATGCCCAGCGCCGAACTGCATGGCTTGCTGCCCAACGCCCGCGTCGTGCCCTCTTACCGCCGTGGCGGCGTCGAAGTTGGCGAAGGCCTGCTTGGCCGCGTCATCGATTCCGATGGAATTCCTCTGGACGGCAAGGGCCCGATCCGCGCTGAGGGCGTGGTCAGCATGGCCGGCGTATCGATCAACCCGCTGGCACGCGAGCCCATTACCCAGCCATTGGATGTCGGCGTGCGTGCGATCAATTCGCTGCTGCCGATTGGTCGCGGCCAGCGTGTCGGCCTGTTCGCTGGCTCCGGCGTCGGTAAATCGACGCTGCTGGGCATGATGACCCGCTTCACCGCCGCCGACGTGATCGTGGTTGGCCTGATCGGTGAACGTGGTCGCGAAGTGCGTGACTTCGTCGAATCCACGCTGGGCGAGGAAGGCCTGCGCCGCGCGGTGGTGGTCGCCAGCCCGGCCGACCGGCCACCGCTTGCGCGTCTGCACGGTGCCTACCGGGCCACCGCCATCGCCGAGTGGTTCCGCGACCAGGGATTGAACGTGCTGCTGCTGATGGATTCGCTGACCCGCTTTGCGCAGGCGCAGCGCGAGATTGGCCTGTCGGTCGGCGAGCCGCCCACCACCCGTGGTTACCCGCCATCGGTATTCGCCAAACTGCCGGCGCTGGTTGAGCGCGCTGGCAATGGCGCAAAAGGTCGTGGCTCGATCACTGCTTTCTACACCGTACTCACCGAAGGCGACGATCCGCAGGACCCGATTGCCGACGCCGCCCGCGCCATCCTCGACGGCCACATCCTGCTCTCGCGGCGCGTTGCCGACAGCGGCCTGTACCCAGCCATCGACGTCGAATCCTCGGTCAGCCGCGTGGTCCAGGACATCGCCGATGACGTCTGGCGCGCGCGTATCCGCAAGCTCAAGCAGCTGGTATCGGCCTACACCGCCAATCGCGACCTGATCGCCATCGGCGCCTATCAGCGCGGTAACGACCCGCTCACCGACGAAGCATTGGATCGCTGGCCGGAGATCATGGAATTCCTTGGCCAGGACGTGCACAACGCCGCCGACCTGAGCCACAGCCTCAGTGCATTGCACCAACTGGTAGATAGTGAGACGCCCGCATGAGCCCTAGCCGTCGCCTGGACCCGCTGCTGCGCCACGCGCAGGACCGCGAAGATGAAGTCGCCAAAGCCCTGGCCGAACGCCAGCAAGCCTTGGACCTGCATCAGTCACGCCTGTCCGAGTTGCGCCAGTACGCCGATGAGTACGCCAACGCACAGCTGGCCACCACCAGCGCCGCGCAGCTGCTCAACCGCCGCGCCTTCCTCGACCGCCTCGACAACGCGGTGGAAGCGCAGAGCAAGACCGTGGACAGCAACCAAGAACGCGTTGATGCCGAGCGCGCACGCCTGCTGCTGGCCAGCCGCGACAAGGCCGTACTGGAACAGCTGGCTGCCAGCTACCGCGCACAGGAAAAACAGGTCGCCGATCGCCGTGATCAACGCGAGATGGATGATATCGGTGCACGCCGCGCGCGCTTGAAGAAAGCCGAGAACGAAGGAGAAGGCCAATGAACGTGCTTTCTTCGGCGCTTTCCGGAGCTGGCAGCGTCGACAGCAACAGCGCTGCGCGCGGCAGCAGCACCGACAAGGCCAGCGACAACGGCTTTGACGCAATGCTCAACAGCAAGCCAGCAACGCAGAAACCTACCGCCAGCAAGCCATCCAACAATGAGGCCAAACCGGCCAATGAAGCGCGTGGTGACGACAGCACCACCGAGACTGGCACTGAGCAAACCGCCGCTGCTGACAACAGCCCCAGCGACCACGACAAGCCCGACATCCAGGCAACGGCCGACGATGCGCCTTGGCCGCCGTTCGGCCTGTCGGCAATGGTCGCGCCGGCTGCGGAACCGCCACCGCAATTGCCAGCAGCCATGGCTGCCACCAATCAGCCTGCGCAGGCCACACCCGCCGCACCGGGGCTACTTGCTGCTTCAGCTATCGCCGCTGCGCTTCCGCCGGCCACGCTCAACGCCGACGACGTCGCAGCAGAACTACCGCTGCCAGTGACCATGGCTGCGGCAAACGACGAAGCGGGCGATCTCAACCTCGACGTTGATACGCCAGCGCCGACTACGTTTGCGTCCTTGCTGCACAACCAGGCTTTGCAGGAGGTACGGGGCAGCACAGCAACCAGCAGCATCACCGCACCTACCCCGACCCCGGATCTGAATGCCGGCGACTTTGATGAGGCCATCGGTGCCCGCGTCGGCTGGCTGGCGGAGCAGAAGATCGGCCACGCACATATCCGCATCAACCCGGACAACATGGGCGAGATCGATGTGAAGCTGCAGCTGGACGGCGACCGCGTCCACGCCAGCTTCAGCAGTGCCCACGCCGACGTCCGCCACGCCTTGGAAAGCAGCCTGCCGCGCCTGCGCGAAATGCTGGGCGAACAAGGCCTGCAGCTGAGCCACGCCGATGTAGGCCAGCAGTCCATGTCGCAACAGCAGAACGACAAGGGCGAGGCCGGCAGCGGTTTGGCGGCTGGAAGCCAACAGGATGGCACCGACCTGCCGACCACCAGCAGCCACAACCTGCGTATGCGCGGGTTGCTGGATGCTTATGCCTGAGAGCCGCCGAGGATCTGAAGCATTTCTTGCTTCGCGGCTGACGCCGCTCCCACAAGGCAGACTACTTTTGTGGGAGCGGTGTAAACCGCGAAGCTGACGATCCATCCGCCCATCCGCAAACGATCATTGCGCTGACAACACTTGGGAAACCGCAGCGCCATCCTGCGTTGATGGCGCTTCCAGCAATCAACCCAAAGCCAGTATCCAAAACCCTCCGCACAGGCCGGATATCCCTACCCGGCCACGTATACCTGCTCACCTTCACTACGCTAGCTCGTCAGCCACTGTTTCTGGACTTCCAACTGGCATCTCGCATCGCCCAAGCCCTGTATCACCCCCAGCTTTGGCGTGATGCACGACTACTGGCCTGGGTATTGATGCCAGATCATTGGCATGGCCTGGCCCAGCTGGGTGATTGCAACAGTCTCAGCTCATTGGTGCGGAGCATCAAATCCAACACGGCACGCAGCTTGCCAGAATCAATCAGCCGCCCCGTATGGGCACCGGGATTTCACGACCGGGCCGTCCGCAAGGATCAGGATCTGAAGGCGACAGCCCGCTACATCATCATGAATCCGGTGAGGGCCGGGTTGGTGAGCTCGCCGCGCTTCTATCCATATTGGAATGCGGTATGGATCTGAGCCCTGCTCTTGTGGGAGCGGTGTCAGCCGCGAAGCTGGCAGCAATGAAACTTCGGCCATATCTGCAATCTGATTCACTATCGGCTTCGCGGCTGATGCCGCTCCTACAAAACCTGATGGATTGCCGGGAAGGCCTCTGCCGAGCATGGCTCGGTACTACGGGTGCTCGCGCGCCATGCTTTGTGGGAGC
>NZ_JBRREK010000036.1:0-45915 GCF_056760235.1 Stenotrophomonas sp. STEN018 | reverse complement strand
CCGGCAAGGTGGCCTTGGTCGCGGTTATGAGAAAGATGCTGGTCATCCTCAATGCTCGTAAACGAGATGCGGAGGCCGCTATGGCCTCCGGCTGACAAGACAGTTGCTACCGATGCAGAGCCCTCCCTTTCGCGTAGCGAAGGGGAGGGTTGGGGAGGGGTTGCTTTTGCCTCAGTCCAGCACGCGGCAGAACACTGCCTTGAGGTAACGCGATTCCTGCACGTGCGCCATGAACGGGTGGTCCGGGCCAGCGCCGGCAACCTTCAGGATCTGGATGGTGCGGTTGGAATAGAACGCGGCGCGGCGCAGCATGTCGAGGAACTGGTCCTCGGCCACCAGGCCGGTGCAGGAGAAGGTGGCGAACAGGCCGCCCGGCTTGACCACGCCCAAGGCCAGCTTGTTCATGTCCAGGTACTTCTTCAGCGCGGTGATGACCTGATCGCGGTCGCGGGTCATCTTGGCCGGGTCGAGGATTACCACGTCGTACTGGTCGCCGCGGTTGGCCGCATCACGCAGCCACGGGAAAATGTCGGCCTGCACGAAGCGCGGCTTGGCGTTGTTCAGACGCGCATTGCCCTTGGCCAGATGGATCACGTCCTGGTCGATGTCCACGCCCAGCACGTCAGCCGCACCGCGCGCTGCGGCGTACACCGCAAAGCCACCGGTGTTGCAGCACAGGTCGAGCACGGTCTTGCCTTCCACCTGCTGGCTCAGCCACTCACGGTTCTCGCGCTGGTCGGCGAAGAAACCGGTCTTGTGCGCGCCGGCCGGGTCGGCACGGAACTTGATGCCGTACTCGGTGATCACCGCCGGTTCGGTGGTGGTGTTGCCGTGGAAATCGAAGCTTTCCTGCTTCTGCACGTGCTCGTCAGCGAAGCTGTGGAAGCGGCAGCCCGGGAACAGGTCGCGCAGCGCCTCGTAGATCCATTCGCGGTGACGGAACATGCCGGCAGCGAAGAACTCGACCACCAGCAGGTCGTCATAGCGGTCCACTACCAGGCCGGACAGACCATCACCTTCGCTGTGGACAACACGCCAGGCATTGGAGGTTGCGTCCAGCTTGAGCACGTCGCGGCGCAGCGACACCGCCTGCGCCAGCTTCTGCGCGAACCAGGCCTGGTCCACCGCTACGTCCGGATTGGTTTCCAGGATGCGCACGGCGATGCGCGAGTGGCCGTTGTAGAAGCCGCGGCCAATCCACTCGCCGTCCACGCCGACCACATCGACGATGGTGCCGGACTTGGGCTTGACGGTCGGCTTCTCGACCAGTTTCTGGAAAATCCACGGGTGGCTGGAGCGCCACGCGTTCTTCAGGCGTACGACGGGGAGTGGGGTATTCATGGCGCTATTGTAGCCGCGCAGCGCCCCCTGCCTGCAGCGTATTCATTGACTGTAATAGGCACACACGGCACTATTCGCCCTAGAAGGGGAGTAGCTCCCAGACGTTGTCGCCGTCAATTCGAGTCGCAAGACTCCGGTGCAACGGCAGTTCCAGCCATTGGAACTGTGAGCAAGACCTTCGCCGCATAGGCGAAGCTCTGTCCCCGGTCTCCTGATTCCGTGTCCAGCTCTTGGCCTTTGTGGTTCCGAGATACCCCCGTTCACGACCGGAATTTCATCATGATGCAGACAATTGGTAATCCCTGGCTGTGGGGCGGCTTCATTGCCGTCGTCATCGCCGCGCTGTTGATCGACCTGGTGCTGATGCGCCACGGCGGCCCGCACAAGGTCACCTTCAAAGAGGCTATTTACTGGTCGCTGGGCTGGGTGGCGCTGGCCTTGGCCTTCAATGCCGGCCTCTGGTACTACCTGCACGAGACCGCAGGCGCGGCTGTGGCCAATGAAGTGGGCCTGCAGTTCCTGACCGGTTACCTGATCGAAAAGGCACTGGCAGTCGACAACATCTTCGTCTTCCTGCTGATCATGGGCTACTTCGCGGTACCCGAGACCCAGCGTCAACGTGTGCTGATCATCGGCATCTTGGGCGCGATCGTGCTGCGTACGATCATGATCTTCGCCGGTTCCGTGCTGGTTACCCAGTTCCATTGGCTGCTGTACGTGTTCGGCGCCTTCCTGCTCTACACCGGCTGGAAGATGTGGTTTGCCGCCAGCGAAGAACCCAGCCTGGATAACAACCCGGCGCTGAAGTTCATGCGCAAGCACCTGCGCATCAGCCACGAGTACAACGGCAACAACCTGGTCACCGAGAAGGACGGCGTGCGTTGGTTCACCCCGATGTTCGTGGTGCTGATCCTGATCGCGGTCACCGACGTGATCTTCGCGGTGGACTCGATCCCGGCCATCTTCGCCATCACCACCGACCCGTTCATCGTGCTGACCTCGAACGTGTTCGCGGTGCTGGGCCTGCGCGCGATGTTCTTCCTGCTGGCCGGTATGGCGGACCGCTTCCACCTGCTGCCGTATGGCCTGGCGGTCATCCTGGCCTTCATCGGCACCAAGATGCTGCTGATCGACATCTTCAAGATCCCGGTACCGGTATCGCTGGGTGTGGTTGCAGTGATCCTGGTGGCCACCGTGATCCTGAGCCTGAAGATTCCGCCGAAGGGCGGCCACAAGGCCTGATGTACACGCCACCGGTGGGATTGTCCCGCCGGTGGCACGCCAGATCCCATGCGCGGCGCCCTTGGCTTTCGCCCAAGGCGCCGCAATCCCTTGATCATGGACACGCCAACCCTGCCCGACACCGGCGACACGCCGGCCACCACTGCCCGCAACGACCGCAGCCGGGTGCTGCGCGCGTTCAACATCAGCCTGGGCTTTGTCCTGCTGCTGGTGGCGATATTCGCCCTGCAGAGCAGCGGCTGGGATTGGCGGCCGTGGGCGGTAGCGCCGCTGGAGGCCAGCGGTCTGGCCGGCCTGCTAGGCGCGCCCTTGCTGCATGGTTCGATTGAACACCTGGGCGCCAATGCGGTCGCCCTGCTTATTCTCGGCACGCTGGCCGGCAGTGTTTATCCCAAAGCCACCTTGCGTGCCCTGCCCTTGCTGTGGATAGGTTCCGGCTTGGGCGCCTGGATGCTGGGCGATGCCGGCAGCCGCCACCTCGGCGCCAGTGGCCTGACCCACGGCCTGATGTTCCTGGTGTTCGTGCTCGGCCTGCTGCGCCGCGACCGGCCGGCAATCGCCGCCAGCCTGATCGGCTTCTTGTTCTACGGCAGCATGCTGATCACCATCCTTCCGCACGAGCCGGGCGTGTCCTGGCAATCGCATATGGGCGGTGCAGCAGCCGGCGTGATCGCCGCACTGCTGTTCCGCAACGCCGACCCGCGCGCTGAGCGCAAGCGCTATAGCTGGGAAGACGAAGAAGAAGAACAACTGGCCCAGGCCGACAACGAACTGGAACCGCCCGCACCAGGCCAGGTGCCGGTGCTGTGGCAGCCGCGCGAAGGCCGCGACTATGAGGTGGTGGTGCCGTTGCGCAGGCGGGATTCCAACGAGCCGTCTTGAGGGGCGGTCTTGGTTGCTATGTCGTTGAGATGCGAAAAGCTTAAGAGCTGACCCCTCCCCAACCCTCCCCTTGGCTGCGCCAAAGGGAGGGGGCCAAGCGGCTGCGCTGCGGACTGACAGATCGCCAGAAACCGCTCCCTCCCTTTGGCATAGCCAAGGGGAGGGTTGGGGAGGGGGCGCTTGTCAGCTTTTAAGAACCACCATCCACCGCCCGCCGCCCCAGCGCCGGATCATCGGTGAAGAACGCATCGATACCCGCCTGCAGATAGGCGCGGATCTCGGCCACCGAAGCCTCCGGGTTCCGTGCGTTCTCCGCACCTTGGCGCAGTGCCGGCGGCAGGAACGGGTTTTCCGGGCGGAAGCTGTAAGCCACGACCTGCAGGCCTGCGGCATGTGCATCGCCGATCAAGGCGGTAGGCGCCGCCAACTTGCCCTGTGCATCCAGCGGCACCAGCGCGCGCCGTTCCACACCGATCGCATCGGCATAGCTGGCGATATCGCGCAGCCCAGCCGGGGTCATCATCTGTGCATAAGTCAGCTTGCCGCCGGCCAACGCTACGTCGGCCGGCTTTGCGTCGCCGGAATCGAGCAGCTGCAGCAGGCGGATATTGCTGCCCTTGCCGAGCTTGCTGCGGATCTGCCGCAGGTTGGCGGTTTCAAACGACTGCAGCAGGACCGGCGCGACCTTGGTGTAACTGTTGCCCTGCAGAGTGCTCAACAGCTTGTCTTCCATCGGCAGACCAATACCTTTGAAGTAGCTGCCGTGCTTGATCTCCGGTGCCAGGCCGATGCCGCGGTTGGCGCGGCCGGCCTGCTGCACCAGGAAGCTGATGATCTCGTCCAACGTAGCGATGCGGAATTGGCCATCAAAGGCGGTACCGCGGATCTGCGGCAGACGCTCGCGTGCGTACAGCGTCTTCAACTCGGCGACGGTGAAGTCTTCAGTGAACCAGCCTTCGACCTGCTGCCCGTCGATCAGCTTGCGGGTGCGGCGGCTGGCGAACTCGGGATGACTGGCGACATCGGTGGTCGAACCGATCTCGTTCTCGTGCCGGGCCAGCATCACCCCGTCCTTGCTCATCACCAGGTCCGGCTCGATGTAATCGGCGCCGTCGCTGATCGCCTGTGCATAAGCGGCCAGGGTGTGTTCGGGCAGCAATGCGCTGGCACCACGGTGCGCGTACACCGAAACCTGTGGGTAAGTTTGTGCGGCTGAGCTTTCCATTGCCCAACAGCATGCCACGCCAACCCCCACCGCCATCAACCAGGCCCAGCTTCGCACCGTCAGCACTCCTATCGAAAACAAGGTGCGCAGCATGACGGCTGCATATGACGCGCGTAAGAACACACAGGTATCAAGTGCGCTGCCATTGCCAGCCATCCACGCCGGCATGCAGGCGCGCGGTGACGCCGATGGCCTGCAGCAGCGCCTCGTCATGCGAGACCAGCAACAGACTGCCCTGGTATTGACGCAACAGATCTTCCAGAGCCGCCAGCGCATCCAGGTCCAGGTGATTACCGGGCTCGTCCAGCAACAGCAGCTGTGCCGGTGGATCGGCGTACAGCGCGCAGGCCAGACCGGCTTTCAGCCGCTGCCCGCCGCTGAGCTGGATTGAAGGCAGCTGTACCTGAGTGGCATCGAGCCCGAGCAAGGCCAGGCGATTGCGTAACTCCCCTTCTGCCATGGCCGGATTACGTAGGCGCAAGGCTTCCAGCACGCTGCTGTGCGCGGGTAGCAGCTGCAGCTGCTGGTCCAGCAAGGCGGTTGGCACCTGCACGTTCACTTCGCCAGCCAACGCCGGCAGCTGCCCGGCCAGCACCTTCAACAGGGTCGACTTACCCACACCATTGGCGCCGGTGATGGCGACCCGTTCGCCGCGACGCAGGTTGAAGTCCAGCGCGCGCAGCGCCGGTGCTACGTGTGGCAGCTGCAGTTGTGTGGAGCGCACTACCCATTCCGGTCCGCTCGTTTGCACGTTTGGGAGCAGCAATACCGGTGCTGCGGCTTCGCTATCGGCCTGTGCCTCACGCACCGCGTCATGCAGTTGCAGCTGGCGTTGATCGAGCTGCGCGCGCGCCTTGCCCAAGCTGGCTTCGGCACGCTGCCGCTGCAGGCCAAGCAGGATCGGCGCTTGATTGGCGTTGGCAGCCTCACGGTTGCCGCGCGCGCTGCGCTGTTCCAGCCGCTGGCGTTGCTCGCGTAGTGTCTGCTCGCCTTTGCGGCGTTCGTGCCGGCGTTGCTGCAACAAGGCCTCGGCTGCGGCACGTTCGCCAGCGCGGGCCTGTGCATAAAACGCATGGTTGCCGCCGTAGCTGCGCAGCCCTTGCGGCGACAGTTCGACGATGCGTTCCACCTGTTGCAACAGCAGCCGATCGTGGCTGACCAGGATCAGGCCCTGCTTTCTTGCTTGCAGTTGTTCGGCCAGCCATTGCCGACCGGCGTGATCGAGATGATTGCTGGGTTCGTCGAGGATCAGCCATTCCACCGGCTGCAGCAGTGCGCCGACCAAGGCCACACGCATGCATTGACCGCCACTGAGCTTATCCACAGGTGTATCCGCATCCACGCCGTGCAGACCTGCATCGGACAGTGATTGCTGCAGGGTTTCGCACAGGCTCCATTGCTCGCCAATCACGTCGAAATCCGCTTGTAGCGTGCTTCCGGCTTCAATCCTGCGTAATGCATCCACACGCTTATCCACAGCCGCGAGCTCGGCTACACGCTGTCCTGTTCGTGGCTGTACCTGCTGTGCGAGGTAGTAGGCCTCACCGATGCGACGGCAGTGCCCAGCACTGGGCTGGCGCAGCCCGGCCAGTATCTGTGCGAGTACGGATTTACCCACACCGTTGCGACCGACCAGACCGGTGGGCCGGTCATCGAACTGTGCGTTGAGGTTGGAGAACAGGCTGCGCCCGTCAGGCGTCTGCCACGCGACGCCATCCAGCGTCACGGAAATTGAGTTTGTCATGCGGTGTTCCATCGATGCCCGAAGCACCCGGCCGCCAGCGGCAGCAGGGACTGGTAGGGACCGTCATCAAGACGGTGGCATCAATGGCGCATTGGACCGGACTCCGTTGGCGGGGGGATCCCGTAACAGGGCCTAGCCTAACGGTGGCAAACAGAACTGTCAGTAACCGGCGGCGCGTACTGGTCCGCGCCGCCGTTGCCGGGAAAGGCGATGCTCAGGCCTGGGCAGCCCGGTGCGTGGCACACAGCTTGTTGCCGGCCGGGTCACGCAGATACGCCAGGTAGAGCGGACCGAACGGGCTTTGCCGCGGTCCCGGTGGGTCTTCCACGCTCACGCCGCCGTGGCCAACACCTGCCGCATGCCAGGCCTCCACCACTTCCGGAGAGGCGCAACTGAAGCCGATGGTGCCGCCATTGGCATGGGTGGCCGGCTCGCCGTTGCGCGGATGGCCGACGATCAGCAGCGCGCCGTCATGCCGGTACACCACGTTGCCCTTGGGATCGACGAAACCCGGCCTTGCGCCGAGTACGGCCAGCAGCGCGTCATAGAACGCCTTGGATGCCTCGATGTCATTGGCGCCAACCACGATGTGCGAAAACATCAACTACCTCCTGACTCTTGTGTTGACTGACCCCTGCGGGCCGTTGACTCCACACCGGCATCATTTGCCGATGCAGAAACTCGAAAAGATCTTTCCTAGCAGATCATCTGCGGTCATGCGGCCGGTGATTTCGCCGAGTGCGTCATGCGCAAGGCGCAGCTCCTCGGCAGCCAGCTCCAGCTGGTCGTAATGCAGCTGGCCATCGGCGGCGTCGAGGTGTTCGCTGGCCAGAGCCAGCGCTTCGACGTGGCGCAGGCGCGCAGAGAACTCGCCCTGCATGCCCTCGCCCGCACCGTGGCTGGCGATCTCGCGCAGGCGCGCGTGCAGTTGCTCCAGGCCTTGGCCATTGGCGGCGGACAGGGCAATGCTGTCTGCGCCCAGCTCCTGCGGCCACTGCGGTAGCAGGTCGGACTTGTTGTATATCCACAGCTGGCGGGCGGCCTGTGCGGCGGCATCACCGATCGCTGCCCTGCCCGCTTCCGGGTCACGGGCGTCAAGCACGACGATGGCCAGGTCGGCGCGCTGCATCTCGGCGCGGGCACGGCGCATGCCCTCGCGTTCGATGGCGTCACCGCCTTCGCGCAGGCCAGCGGTGTCGACCAGTTCCAGCTCCAGCCCATCGATGCGGATGGTCTCGCGCAAGGTGTCACGGGTGGTGCCGGCGATATCGGTGACGATGGCCCGCTCGCTGCCAGCCAATGCATTGAGCAGCGAGCTCTTGCCGGCGTTCGGCGGCCCGATCAGCACCGCGTGCAGGCCATCACGCAGTTTGCGGCCGCGTTCGGCGTCGACGCGCAGCTGGGCCAGCAAAGCCTTGGCCTGTTCGATACCGGCGCGCACCTGCGCACCGCCGAGTGTGTCCAGTGGTTCGTCGGCAAAGTCGATGGCCGCTTCAACATGGATACGCAGCCGCACCAGCTGCTCGCCCACTTCTTCCACCCGGCGCGAGAACACGCCATCGAGCGAGCGGCGGGCGGCGCGCGCGGCGCGGACATCGCCGGCTGATATCAGGTCGGCGATGGCTTCAGCCTGGGCCAGATCGAGCTTGCCATTGAGGAACGCGCGTTCGCTGAACTCACCGGCGCGGGCCTGACGTGCGCCCAGTTCAATGCATCTGGCTAGCAGCTGGCGCAACACGACCGGGCTGCCGTGGCCTTGCAGTTCCACCACGTCCTCGCCGGTAAAGCTGCGCGGGCCAGGGAAGTACAGGGCGATGCCGTCATCGATGACCTCGCCGGCCTCATCGCGGAACTTGGCGTAATGGGCGTGGCGCGGCTTGAGCTGTGCACACCCCAGCGCAACCGCAATCCGCAGCGACTGCGGGCCGGAGACACGCAGCATGCCGACGCCGCCGGCAGCGGCGCCGCTGGCAATGGCAACAATGGTCTGGCCTGTGGACAAGTCGCTCATGGCTTACAGCTTCTGCAGTTGCGCACGGGCCTGGGCTGCGCCACTGCCTTGCGGCTGCAGCTCCAGGTAGGTGCTGTAGGCCTGCTTGGCCTTCGCCTTGTCGCCGGCATTGAAGTAGGCGTCGCCTAGATTCAGATAGGCCACCGCGCGCGAGGGATCGATCTTCAAGGTGTTCTCCAGCCAGCGTGCAGCTTCGGCGTAGCGCTGCTGGCGGTAATAGACGAAGCCGAGGTTGTTGGCCGCCTGGGCGAAGTCCGGGCGCAGCTTCAATGCTTCAGTGAACTGCACGGCGGCTTCGTCATAGCGCTTCTCGCGGTACAACTGCAGGCCGCGATCATTGGCCTGCTGCGCACGCTGGCGGTCCGAGGTCGGCACGGCGGCCGGCACCACCAGGGTGCTCTTGCCGCCTTGCAGATCGGCAACGGTTACCGGCGCCTCCGTCTTGCCTGCAGGCTTGGCGTCCTGCACCGCGTCGACCCGACTATTGAGGGCAATGGCGTCAGCCGACAGCTGGCGTGTGTCGGCGTTGAGGAATTCCTGGCTGTCCGGCACCTGGAACACGAACTCGCCGCCCTGCGAACCAGGCAGGCTGCCGAAGGCCGGGGTCTGTCGCGATACCGCCGACACCGCAGGCGCCACATACGCAGCCAACTCGGTGCCGGTGATCAGGCCATCGCCATTGAGGTCACCCTTGCCGGCCAACGCCTGCAACAGCACCCAGGTGAATACCGAATGCCCGTTGGGGCCGCTGTCGGCCACCTGCTGATCGGCGCCACCGGCAGTCAGCATCTGCCGCGCGCTGCGGCGAGCGTTCTCGCGCAGGAACGAAGAAGAACTGCCGCCGCCACGGGTCAGGCCGAGGCCGCTGTAGCAGGCATCCATCACGAACAACACGTGCTTGGCCTGCATGCTCTCAGCGATGTTCTGGATGTCGGTCATCGCGATCGCATCGGTGGCGAACTCGTTGGGATCCGAGTCCACCGGAATGATGTAGCCCAGGTCGCGGCCGGAGGCCAGCTGGCGGGTCGCGCCATGGCCGGCGAAGAACACGAAAACGCGGTCATTCTTGCCGGTGCGCTCATCGGCCAGGCGGTCGTGGAAGGCGGCGAGGATATTGTTGCGGGTGGCCTGCTGGTTTTTCAGCACAATCACCTGCGAGGACGGGAAGCCGAACTGGCCGGTCAGCGTATCGGCGATGGACTGTGCGTCGCGGCCGGCGTATTCGAGCTTGGGCCACTTGGCGTACTCATCGATGCCGATGACGATCGCCCAGGATTTTTCGTAGCCGGTAGTGACCGTGGTATCGGCAACCACACCTTTGCGCGCACGGCTGACGCTGAAGTCGCGGCCGTTCCAACCGGCGAACTGGTAGCCATCGGCGATCAGCTTGTCGAGGATCTGCGGCAGCGCCTTCACCGCGCGGTCGTGGATGTCATGGAACAGGATGATGCCGCGCTGTTCCTTCTGCACCTGGTCGACCACGCGCTGCACGATGGATTCGGGCACCGGATCGGCCCAGTCCATCGAGTCGATGTTCCACATGATGGATTTCAGCCCGGCCTCGTTGAGCAGCTGCAGGCCTTCGGCATTGCGTGCGCCATACGGGAAGCGGAACAGCGGCGCGCGCTTGGCATCCACGCCCTTGAGCAGGGTGTCGGTATCGAGCACCTGCTGACGCAGGGCATCGCCAGTGGTGCGCGACAACTGCGCGTGGGTCAGGCTGTGGTTGCCGACCGCATAGCCGTGCTCCATCAGGCTGCGGCTGATGCCAGCCATCGGCCCGAGCTTGACCTTGCCATCGGCCTCGACCGCACCAAGGTTGCGGCCCACTTCGAAGAACACGCCCGGTACGTCGTAGCGCTGCAGGATGGCGACGACTTCATCGGTGTAAGCCTTGTGCGGGCCATCGTCGAAGGTCAGCACCACGGTTTTTGCGGGCAGGTCGCGGCCGAAGATTTCGCGGTCGCTGTCCTGCATCGACATCGGGTAGGGCTCGATCACACCGAAATCGCGCAGGATCGCATCGCGCTTGTACAGCGTGTTGAGGTGGGCGACGTAGTCATCCCACTTCTCGCGCTTGAGCTCGATGGCACGGGTACGTTCGAAGCGGCTGAAGATGCGGGTCAGTTCCTGGTTGTAGTTGCGCTCGATCTCATCGAGTGCTTCCAGGTCTTCGCCGATGCGTTGGTGAAGCTTTACGGCTGGCAGCGAGGAATCCGCGCCTACGCGTTGATGCAGTTCGCGCAGTGTTTCACGGAAGGCCAGACGGTCTGCGTCGTAAAGCTCGGGCGAGGATTCGATGTAATCCAGCACCGTGGCTAGGGTGGCGAAGCGCTGTGGATTGGGATCGCGCAGCAAGGCGTCGAACTGCGCGGCGATGGCCTGGCGCTGCTCCAAACCATCGTGGAACAACTGCTGGCCGATGCGGCTGGAGGTCTGGCGGTCGGCCGGCGATTGCTGTGCTTCGTCGGCGAGCAAGACGACGATGCGACGGTGCCCGTCCAACTGTTTCTGCAATGCAGTCAACAGCGGTGCCGCCGCTGGATTGGCCGCAGCTGCGGCCTGCGCGCTGGCCTGGGTTGGCGTCGCGGTGCCGGCCTCGTCCTGTTTGGAACAGCCGCCGATCGTCAGTGCGGCAAGCAACACGGCAGGCAGGATCAGGCGGCGCGACAACGAACGGGGCATGGCAGGCTCGGCGTGAAAGGGTGCAACAGATGTGGTGATTCTAACGCCACAGGTGAGAAGCCAAGCTTGCGGCGCTGTTCGGCTGTTTGTGGGAGCGGCGTAAGCCGCGAAGCCGGTTCTACTGAAACCCTTGGGACCTATGCGATCTGATGCTGTGCCTGCTTCGCGGCTTACGCCGCTCCCACAAACAACCAAACAACCAAACAACCGATCGGCGCGCTATGCCCTCCCCCACATGCGAAAAGCCCGCCTTGCGGCGGGCTTTTGCTTACTTGGCTTCGATCACCTTGCTCGGCGCGTCTTCGCCGTGCTTCTTGATCATCCACCACTGCTGCAGCAGGCTCAGGCCGCCGTTGACCACCCAGTACAACACCAGGCCGGACGGCATGAAGGCCATCATCACGCCGAATACCAACGGCATGAACTGCATCATCTTCTGCTGCATCGGGTCCATGCCCACAGCCGGGGTCAGCTTCTGGGTGAACCACATCACCGCGATGTTGATGATCGGCAGGATGAAGTACGGGTCACGTGCGGTCAGATCCTGGATCCAGCCCAGCCACGGCGCCTGACGCAGTTCCACCGACTCCACCAGCACCCAGTACAGGGCGAAGAAGATCGGCATCTGGATCAGCAGCGGCAGGCAGCCACCCAGCGGATTGATCTTCTCCTTCTTGTACAGCTCCATCATTGCAGTCTGGAACTTCTGCTTGTCGTCGCCGTAGCGCTCTTTCAGCTGCGCGATGCGCGGCTGGAACTTGCGCATCTTGGCCTGCGACTTGAACTGTGCGTTGGCCAGCGGGAACAACGCCATTTTCAGCAGGATCACCAGGCCGATGATGGACCAGCCCCAGTTGCCGATCAGCTTGTGTACTTGGTTCATCACCCAGAACAAGCCCTGGCCGATGATGGCCATGATCGAGAAGCGGCTGTAGTCGACCACGCGGTCCAGGCCCTTCACGTCTTCCTTGGCGATCTGGTTGACCAGCTTCGGGCCCACCCACAGACGCGCCTCGGTGCTGACCTTCTGGCCCGGCGCCACGGTGAAGCCGGGGCCACGGGTTTCGATCACGTTGCGCGGGCCGTTCTGCGACAGCAGGTACAGCGCGGACTGGTCAGCCTGCGGAATCCATGCGGTGAAGAAATGGTGCTGCAGCATCGCCACCCAGCCACCACTGATGGTCTGGTTGATCGGGCCGTCTTCCAGGTAATCCTTGAACGCACGACGCTGGTAGCCATCAGCCGGGCTGAACCATGTGGCGCCATTGAAGCTGAAGGAATCCGGGTTGGTCATGCCCTTGGTGATCACCGGCGGCACGCGGTCCAGCTTGCGGAACACATAGCCCTGCCACGGTGCGGCACCGGTGTTGACCACTTCATCCTTCACGCTGATGGCGTAATCGCCGCGCTTGAAGGTGTAGGTGCGGTGGATGCTGACGCCGTTCGGGCCGTTCCACACGAACGGCACCTGCACTTCGTTCTGGCCCTCAGCCAGCGCCACGGTGGTGACACCCTGCACCGGCTGGAAGCCGTTCGCGCCGGGTACCGGCGAGTTGTTCTGGCTGGCCCAACCGGCGGTGGCGCTGTACGGATGCGCCTTGTCTTCGGTCAGCAGTTGCACCGGCGGGCTGCCGGCGGCCTTGGTCTGCGGGAACTGCAGCAGATCGGCGTCAAGCACGCTGCGGCCGTCGAGCACCAGCTTCAATACATCAGTGGTGACGGTTACGCGCTGGGCACTGGAAGCGGCTTCCATGCCCGGTGCGGCGGCGGCAACAGGCGGCTGGCCCGGCACGGTGGCTTGCGGCACGTCGGCGGTGGCCGGCGCATGCAGATCAACGTCATTGGCGCCCGGCACGGCCGGCTGGGTGGTGGCCACGGTTGCCGGATCCGGTGCGGCCTTTTCGCGACCCCATTCCATCCACAGCAGCACGGCTACCATCAGCCAGGCAAAAATCAGGAATACACGGGTCTGGTTCATCAGCAGGCAGGCTCGGCTCGACCGGAGGAAGTGTCCGGTACGTTCAAAGGAAGAGGGGCGGGTGCGCCCTCGTGCGGCGGCATTGTGCCGCCCGCAGCCACAACGGGCAATGCGCCGGAACGGCGCAGCAGGCGCTCGAACGCCTCACGGATCTGTTGATTACTGGCGGTCTTGGCCGCGGATCGGGCAACGATGACGTAATCGCCACCGCTCAGGCACGACCGTAGATGGCGTGTTGCATCCCGCAACACACGCTTGATACGGTTACGACCGACCGCACGCGTATCCACCTTGCGTGACACAGCCAGACCGAGTCGAGCAGGGGTATCCCCTTTCAACCAGTGGAGTGTCATCAAGGGATCGGATACACGGCGGGCGCCGTTGAAGACCGTTGTATATTCGGCACGCGTACGAACCCGCGCAGAGCGAGGAAATCGCTTACGCGGGTAGGCACTGATCACGATCGGTGTTGCGATTGCCGCTTCACGCGGCAACGCAATCAAGCGCTGAGGACTTTGCGGCCCTTGGCGCGGCGACGCGACAGGATCTTGCGGCCGTCGGCGGTCTTCATACGAGCACGGAAACCGTGATCGCGCTTGCGCTTGAGGTTGCTGGGCTGGAACGTGCGCTTGGTGGCCATTGGGGCACCTGTATGAAGTGGACGGAAAGAACCGGAAATTCTATAGACCCTACCGGGGTCACGTCAAGTCTTGCTTGACAAAGCTATCCACAGGCCGGTGTACATCTTGTGGATGAGCCTGTGAATAAATCCGGGACAAGCATTCCCGCATCGGGCCTGCGGTGGTAGTCTGAGCCATCCACTTTCCCCCTTCCGGCCTGTGGCCCGGCGGCTTTCTGCGCCCGGCTGGCAAGCCTTTGACGACTATTGCTGATGGATGCCTGGACACGTTGTCTCGAACGTCTGGAGGCGGAATTCCCGCCCGAAGATGTCCACACCTGGTTGAAGCCGCTGCAGGCCGACCAACGCGCTGACAGTCTCGTGCTGTACGCGCCAAATGCCTTTATCGTCGACCAAGTGCGCGAACGCTACCTGCCGCGCATCGGCGAATTGCTGACCCATTTCGCCGGTTTCGGCGAGGTGATCCTGGAAATCGGCTCGCGTCCGCGTGCGCCGGAGCCGGCTCCGCTGGTCGCCCCGAGCGCCAGCTATGTGCCGGCCGCGCCGGTGGTGCCGTTCAACGGCAACCTCGACGCCCACTACACCTTCACCAATTTCGTCGAAGGCCGCAGCAACCAGCTCGGTTTGGCGGCGGCATTCCAGGCGGCGCAGAAGCCGGGTGATCGTGCGCATAACCCCTTGCTGCTGTACGGCGGCACCGGTCTGGGTAAAACCCATTTGATGCTGGCCGCTGGCAACGCCATGCGCCAGGCAAATCCGGCGGCAAAAGTGCTGTATCTGCGTTCGGAACAGTTCTTCAGCGCGATGATCCGTGCGCTGCAGGAAAAGTCCATGGACCAGTTCAAGCGCCAGTTCCAGCAGGTCGATGCGCTGCTGATCGATGACATCCAGTTCTTCGCCGGCAAAGACCGCACCCAGGAAGAGTTTTTCCACACCTTCAACGCTTTGTTTGACGGCAAGCAGCAGATCATCCTGACCTGCGATCGCTACCCGCGCGAAGTGGAAGGCCTGGAAGCCCGCCTGAAATCGCGTCTGGCCTGGGGCCTGTCGGTCGCCATCGAGCCACCGGACTTTGAAACCCGTGCTGCCATCGTGCTGGCCAAGGCCCGCGAACGCGGTGCTGATATTCCGGACGACGTGGCGTTCCTGATCGCCAAGAAAATGCGCTCAAACGTGCGCGATCTGGAAGGTGCGCTCAACACGCTGACCGCCCGCGCCAATTTCACCGGCCGCGCGATCACCACCGAGTTTGCCCAGGAAACCCTGCGCGACCTGCTGCGCGCCCAGCAACAGGCGATCAGCATTCCGAACATCCAGAAAACGGTTGCCGACTACTACGGCTTGCAAATCAAGGATCTGCTGTCCAAGCGGCGCACCCGTTCGCTGGCCCGTCCGCGCCAGGTCGCCATGGCGCTGACCAAGGAACTGACCGAACACAGCCTGCCGGAAATCGGCGATGCGTTTGCCGGCCGCGACCACACCACGGTGCTGCACGCCTGCCGGCAGATCCGCACGTTGATGGAAACCGACGGCAAGTTGCGCGAAGACTGGGAAAAGCTGATCCGCAAGCTCAGCGAGTAAGCCCCGGTGCTGCCCTGTGGAAACGCTCATCGATGAAGCAGGTGGGAAAACCATTGGGGCAGCAGGGTCTGGGCGGTAAGTGGAGCGAATGATGCACCGACGCCACTGCGGCGTCATCGCACAAAACGGTGCATGATTCGGGGGCAGGCTTGGGAGAAGTTGTGGATAAAATTGGTCGGCAAATCCGCGTCAAAATTATCCACAGGTTCACCCACCTGCTCAGCGTCAGTAATACATGGGTTTCAGCTTCAATAAACTATTTAAAAACAAACACTTAGGTGTGTTTTAAGCCAAATCTGGCTCTACCAGCACCACCAAGCTTTTGATTTAATCCACATCTTTTAAAAGCATAGGGGCACGAAACCACATGCGTTTCACACTGCAGCGCGAAGCCTTTCTCAAGCCGTTGGCCCAAGTCGTCAACGTGGTTGAACGCCGTCAGACCCTGCCGGTTCTGGCCAATTTCCTCGTCCAGGTTCAGGGCGGCCAGCTTTCGCTGACCGGCACCGATCTGGAAGTGGAAATGGTCTCCCGCATCGCGGTCGAAGATGCCCAGGACGGCGAAACCACGATCCCGGCGCGTAAGTTGTTCGAAATCATCCGTGCCCTGCCCGATGGCAGCCGCATCACGGTTTCGCAGACGGGCGACAAGATCACCGTCCAGGCCGGACGCAGCCGTTTCACCCTGGCGACCCTGCCAGCGAACGACTTCCCGTCGGTTGACGAAGTTGAAGCCACCGAGCGCGTTGTCGTACCGGAAGCCGCGTTGAAGGAACTGATCGAGCGCACTGCGTTCGCAATGGCGCAGCAGGACGTGCGCTATTACCTCAACGGCCTGCTGTTCGATCTGCGCGACAGCATCCTGCGCTGCGTCGCAACCGACGGTCACCGCCTGGCCCTGTGCGAAACCGCACTGGAAAACGATAACGGTGCCAAGCGTCAGATCATCGTGCCGCGCAAGGGCGTGACCGAATTGCAGCGTCTGCTGGAAGGCGGCGAGCGTGAGGTTGAACTGGAAGTCGGGCGCAGCCATGTGCGCATGAAGCGCGACGATGTCACCTTCACCTCGAAGCTGATCGACGGCCGTTTCCCGGATTACGAGGCAGTGATTCCGATCGGCGCCGACCGCGAAGTGAAGGTTGAGCGCGAAACCCTGCGTGCTTCGCTGCAGCGTGCGGCAATTCTCTCCAACGAGAAGTACCGCGGCGTTCGCGTTGAAGTGACCCCGGGCCAGCTGAAGATCAGCGCGCACAACCCGGAGCAGGAAGAAGCCCAGGAAGAAATCGAAGCCGACACCGTGGTCAGCGATCTGGCCATCGGCTTCAACGTGAACTACCTGCTCGATGCCCTATCGGCACTGCGCGATGAGCACGTTGTGATCCAGCTGCGTGATTCCAACTCCTCGGCACTGGTGCGTGAAGCCAGCAGCGAGAAGTCGCGTCACGTGGTGATGCCGCTGCGTCTCTGACCAGCAGGTTCCACGTGGAACACGAAGAAGCCCGGCTTGATGCCGGGCTTTTTTGTGGCTTGGATTCTGGCTGAGGTTCCACGTGGAACAGCCAAGACGAAACCATGGAATTCACTGATTTCTGGATGTTTCGTAGCCCTATCCAGCAGATTCCCGCAGTGCAGTTGCGAAGTAGTGGCAGATCTCCGAGCGATGTGAATCTCGAGATTTCCTCCAACTACCGTGGCCGGCAACCATTCCGACAGCAGAGCCCAGGGATCTGGCTCGAGTTCATGCCGATCGGCCTCGCCATTGCCTTCGAAGCACATCGAGATGCTTGCACTGAATTTCCTGTCTGATCCGATCGCTTCAGCGCTTACAGGAAGCCTTTGATCCAAAGAACCTCTTCCCTGCCCGGCTGCATCAGCGTCCATGTCCGAGCATGGTTCCACTGATTCTTCGTGTTGGCTAACGAGACCAAAGATCAGCAGTTCGACGTTCTCCGTGTTTCAGAGCGTCGTGCACGATCGGCAGAGCTAGGCGAGCAGTCAAATCGGCGAGATCCGGGAGCTGGGACCCTGCCCGATTTCTCAGAATTCAAGAAATCAGCCCCCATTCCGGAGCCGCTCCCAAGGGCTGTCGAGGCGGAACCGGCAACCGCCTCGGATCGGCCTCGAATTTCTTGAAATCTGAAAGCTGCAGCTGGATCCCAGCATCCAGAATTCAAAGATTCACAGCTCTGGATTTTCGCGCTTCCTGCTTGCCGGTTTTCTCAGCTCTATGCTTTAAATCTGAGAATAAATCCAAAGCTTGGTGGTGATGGTAGGAGCAGATTTTATGTAAAACTACCTTAAGTGATTGTTTTAGATATCCTTATTGGCCTTGAAACCCCCTGTAAAACAGGGCTTCAAGCCTGTGGATATCTGTGGATAAGGTCGAGGCGGGCTCTTAAGGTCAATCTTATCCACAGATTGCCCCACTTATACACAGGGTTTGTACCCGGACCTATACATGGCCCAAAAAACAGCGTGTTTTCGTGAAATCTGCAGGGCTGGTGCCCACAGCACTATTCAGATTTGAAGAAATCCTGCCTTGTTCCACGTGACACCAATCGACGCTAGACCAATGCGCCAACTTAGCCTGCTCAAATCAGGCGGATGCTTTAAGCTGCGCATGGCCAGCCACGGCCCCCGTGCTGGCGTCGTGCTTTCTTTTGAGCGTCAATGCATATCGTCCGTGTTGCCTTGAACCGCGTGCGTCGGTTCGATTCGGTGGAACTGGCTCCCCGTCCCGGGATTAACCTGATTACCGGCGCCAATGGCGCGGGCAAGACCAGCGTGCTCGAAGCCCTGCACCTGATGGCCTATGGACGCAGCTTCCGTGGCCGCGTTCGCGACGGCCTGGTGCAGAAAGGCGCTGAAAATCTGGACGTTTTTGTCGAATGGCAGGAGCGCAGCGACGCAGAACTGGGCGTTTCAACGCGCCGGGCAGGTCTGCGACACAGCGGACAGGCCTGGAAAGGCCGTTTGGACGGGGAAGATGTCGCCCAACTGGGCAATCTTTGTGCCGCCCTGGCCGTAGTGACCTTTGAGCCGGGTAGCCATGCCTTGATCAGCGGCGGCAGCGAACCTCGTCGACGCTTCATCGATTGGGGATTGTTCCACGTGGAACCTGACTTTCTTCCCCTGTGGCGTCGCTATACGCGGGCCTTGAAGCAGCGCAATGCACTGTTGAAGATGGGCGCCCCCGGCAAGCAGCTGGATGCCTGGGATTGGGAGCTGGCCGAAGCTGGTACTCCGCTCACCTCTCGCCGCCAGCACTATCTGGAGCGGCTGCAGGATCGGGCGGTCGCAATCGCTGCAGATCTGGCTCCTGGCCTGCAATTGAGTACCCTGGAACTGCAGCCGGGTTGGCGCCGGCATGAAATGTCGCTGGGCGATGCCTTGTTGCTGGCCCGCGAGCGCGACCGTAGCGCCGGCTACACCTCGGTAGGCCCGCATCGGGCCGATTGGAGTGTTGGTTTCACGCAGATTCCCGGCCGTGATGCGCTATCCCGCGGGCAGGCCAAGCTCACCGCCCTGGCCTGCTTGTTGGGGCAGGCCGATGATTACGCCAGCCAACGCGGGGAATGGCCGGTAATCGCCTTGGATGACCTGGGCTCGGAGCTGGACCGCAATCATCAGCAACGTGTTCTGCAGTACCTCGCGGCAACGCCTGCGCAGATTTTCATTACGGCAACGGAAACACCGGCTGCGCTGGAAGCCGAACTGAGTCCGGCGGCCATGTTCCACGTGGAACATGGCACCATCAATGCCGTACGTTGAGCCTTCAGGGCGGAAATCCCCCCGGCAGGTATAATCGGAACGTCATCCCCTATCTCTCATGCCCGTTCCACGGAACGGCGCATGACCTGCGGAGCCTACGGCAAGCGCAATGAGCGAAGAACAGAACACCCCGGTCAACAACGGCAATTACGACGCCAACAGCATCACCGCATTGGAAGGCTTGGAGGCTGTTCGCAAGCGTCCCGGTATGTACATCGGCGACGTCCATGACGGCACTGGCCTGCACCACATGGTGTTCGAGGTTGTCGACAACTCCATCGACGAGGCCCTCGCCGGTCACGCCGACAATGTGCTGGTCACCATCCATGCTGATGGCTCGGTATCGGTGGCCGATAACGGCCGTGGTATCCCGGTCGGCAAGCATGCGCAGATGAGCCAGAAGCTCGATCGCGAAGTCTCCGCTGCCGAAGTGGTGATGACGGTCCTGCATGCCGGCGGCAAGTTCGACGACAACAGCTACAAGGTTTCTGGCGGCCTGCACGGCGTCGGCGTCAGTGTGGTCAACGCGCTGTCGCAGAAGCTGTTGCTGGATATCTACCAGGGCGGTTTCCACTACCAGCAGGAATACGCTGACGGTGCTGCGGTAACTCCGCTGAAGCAGATGGAAACCAGCGATCGCCGCGGTACCGTGCTGCGCTTCTGGCCGTCGGTCACGGCGTTCCACGACAACGTCGAATTCCATTACGAAATTCTGGCCCGTCGTCTGCGCGAGTTGTCGTTCCTGAACTCCGGCGTCAACATCACCCTGGTGGACGAGCGCGGCGAAGGCCGTCGCGACGACTACCGCTACGAAGGCGGCATCAAGAGCTTCGTGGAACATCTGGCGCAGGTGAAGACGCCGCTGCATCCGAACGTGATCGCGGTAACCGGCGAAGCCAATGGCATCGTGGTCGAAGTTGCGTTGCAGTGGACCGATTCCTACCAGGAAACGATGTACTGCTTCACCAACAATATTCCGCAGAAGGACGGCGGTACCCACCTTGCCGGCTTCCGCGCCGCGCTGACCCGCACGCTCAACAACTACATCGAGCAGAGCGGCATCGCCAAACAAGCCAAGATCAGCTTCACCGGCGATGACATGCGTGAAGGCATGATCGCGGTGTTGTCGGTGAAGGTGCCGGACCCGAGCTTCTCCAGCCAGACCAAGGAAAAGCTGGTCAGCTCCGACGTCAAGCCGGCGGTGGAAAGCACCTTCGGCGCCAAGCTCGAAGAGTTCCTGCAGGAAAACCCGAACGAAGCCAAGGCCATTGCCGGCAAGATCGTCGATGCAGCCCGTGCCCGCGAAGCCGCGCGCAAGGCGCGCGATCTGACCCGCCGCAAGGGCGCGCTGGATATCGCCGGCCTGCCAGGCAAGCTGGCCGATTGCCAGGAAAAAGATCCGGCGCTGTCCGAACTGTTCATCGTCGAGGGTGACTCGGCAGGTGGCTCGGCCAAGCAGGGCCGCAACCGTAAAAACCAGGCGGTGCTGCCGCTGCGCGGCAAGATCCTCAACGTGGAACGTGCGCGTTTTGACCGCATGTTGGCGTCAGATCAGGTCGGCACGCTGATCACCGCACTGGGCACCGGCATTGGCCGTGACGAGTACAACCCGGACAAGCTGCGTTACCACAAGATCATCATCATGACCGACGCCGACGTCGACGGCGCGCATATCCGTACGCTGCTGTTGACGTTCTTCTACCGTCAGATGCCGGAATTGATCGAGCGCGGTTACGTGTATATCGGCCTGCCGCCGCTGTACAAGATCAAGCAGGGCAAGACCGAGTTGTACCTGAAGGATGACCCGGCGTTGGATGCTTATCTGGCCAACAACGCAGTCGAAAACGCTGCGCTGATTCCGGCCGCTGGCGAACCTCCGATCGACGGCGTGGCGCTGGAAAAGCTATTGATGACCTACGCCGCGGCGCAGGAAACCATCAACCGCAACGCGCACCGCTACGACCGCAGCCTGCTGGAAGCGCTGGTTGATTTCACTCCAATGGACCTGGAGCACCTGCGCAGCGCTGGCGAGAACGAAGGGCTGGATGCATTGGCCAAGCGTTTGAACCAGGGCAGCCTGGGCACGCCGCGTTTCACGTTGACCCTGCAGGAGCCTAACGAAACGCGTCCGGCTGCTGTGCTGGTCACCCGCCGGCATATGGGCGAGGAACACATCCAGGTGTTGCCGCTGTCTGCATTTGAATCCGGCGAGCTGCGTCAGCTGCACTTGGCCTCGCAGTTGTTGCACGGGCTGGTGCGCGAAGGCGCCACCATCAACCGCGGCAACAAATCTTCCGAGATCACCGGTTTTGCACAGGCCCAGGCCTGGTTGATGGAAGAGGCCAAGAAGGGCCGCATGATCCAGCGCTTCAAGGGCCTGGGTGAAATGAACCCGGAACAGCTGTGGGATACCACGGTCAATCCGGACACCCGTCGTTTGCTGCAGGTCCGCATCGAAGACGCGGTGGAAGCCGATCAGATCTTCAGCACCTTGATGGGTGACGTGGTGGAACCGCGTCGTGACTTCATCGAGAGCAATGCGCTGAAGGTAACCAACCTGGATATCTGATCCAGCGCAACCGCTAATGTGGGCGCCGGCAACGGCGCCCACTTTCTATCCGAACCACGGCCCAGGTCCGCGATGTCCACCCTTCCCGACGTACCGCTCTCCCCGTCTTCCCCTTCCATGCCCAAACCAGCTTCGCCGGTGCTCGGCTTTGCCCTGGATCTGCTGATCGGCATCGCCACGCTGCTGTTCCTGAGTGTGCTGGGCGGCTTGGCCTGGGCTCTATGGCGCGGCGTTGAGGTTGGCATGCAGGCTGCGCGCGACGGCGCCACCCCGGCCGCGGCAGAGCTGGCGACCGCATTGGGTGCGCCAGGTGCCTTGGCGCAGATGCTGATTGCGCTGGTGTCCACCGGCGGCGCTGCGCTGCTGCTGTACTTCCTGCGCCGGCGCGCCAGTCCAGCCGAACGTGCACAGTCGCATCAGGCCATACGCCGTGCGTCGACCTGGGGATGGATCGCAGTCGTCGCAACCGGTGTTTTTCTGGGTAGCAGCGCTATTGGCTGGATTGCCAAGCAGATGGGTGTGGAGCCGGTGCCAACCAACCTGCTGCTGATGCAGCAGGCGTGGGCGCAATACCCATTGTTTCTGATCGTTTTCGCGGTAGTGCTGGCACCGGCCTACGAAGAATTATTGTTCCGTCGCGTGCTGTTCGGACGCCTGTGGGCCGCCAACCGTCCCTTGCTGGGCATCGTACTCAGCAGCATGGCGTTTGCCCTGGTGCATGAGATTCCTGGCACCAGTCCCAACAGCTTCCCGGCGATGCTGCAGCTGTGGTTGATTTACGGTGGCATGGGCGCGGCTTTTGCTTGGGTTTATCGCAAGACAGGAACGTTGTGGGCGGCGGTAATTGCGCATGCTCTGAACAATGCGGTTGCCTTGGCCGCGATGGTGCTGTTCGGCGCGCAATAAAGCTGCCAGCGATTGACGAAAAATTAAGCAAGACACTCGCACACTGCAGATGTGAACGAGGGGGATCCCGGATGAAAGTTGTCGGACTAGCCGTTGTTGCCGCGCTGTTGCTCAGCGCATGTGCCACCACAACCTCTCCAACCGGGCGGCGTCAGGTAATCGGCGGCGTTTCGCAGCAGCAGCTGGATCAACTCGGCGCGCAGGCCTTTGCGGAAACCAAGGCCAAGCAGACCCTGAATCGCGACGCCAAGCAGAACGCCTACGTGCAATGCGTGGTCAATGCCTTGGTGGCGCAGCTGCCGCAGCAATACCATGGCGTACGGTGGGAAACCGCTGTATTCGTCGACAAGGAACCCAACGCCTTCGCCCTGCCCGGCGGCAAAGTCGGTGTGAATACCGGCATCTTCACCGTGGCCAAGAATCAGGATCAGCTCGCCGCGGTGATCGGCCATGAGATTGGTCACGTGATCTCGCGCCATCACGAAGAGCGGCTGACCCGCCAACAGGGCACGCAGGTGGGGCTTGGCATTCTGGGCGCGCTGGCCGGCGCAGCCTACGGCGATACCGCTGCCAGCGCAGTCAATCAGTTCGGCGGAATGGGGGCCCAGGGCCTGATCCTGCTACCCGGCTCGCGCACCCAGGAAAGTGAGGCTGACGTGGTGGGGCAACGTCTGATGGCACAGGCCGGGTTTGACCCCTCACAAGCGGTGAATCTATGGCAGAACATGATGGCTGCCAGCGGAAATCGCTCTCCACAATGGCTTTCCACCCATCCAGACCCGGCCAATCGTATCCGTGAATTGCAACGTGACACGCCTGCGCTGGAGCCTGTATATCAGCAGGCCAGGCGTTCTGGTGTAGTCCCGCGCTGTGGTTAGTTGTAGGAAAATGCTGCAGTACACCATCAGAAGTGATTTCTCCGTCAAATAATTTCTGATACGTTTGTGTGCTCGGTTCCGTTCCGATAGTTTGAATTTCTACCGCCACGGCGGCCCCTTCGAGGTGAAACATGATCTTCCGCAGCCAAAAGCACGCCGTGCTCTCCATCCTCATCGCCACTGCATTGGGCGGTGTTGTCGTCGCCGATGCGGCAGCGCAGTCGCGCTCGTCCGAGCGTCGTGGCAACAAGGAAAGCGCGAAGGCTGAAGTGCTGTACCCGGAAGCCACCCGTGTCGATCCCAAGGGCAAGGCCTCCTCGAAGATGGGCAGCAAGCTCAACAAGCTGTTCGCGGCCTACAACAAGCAGGAATTCGCTGAAACCCGCACGCTGGCCGATGAAATCCTCGCTTCGCCGGATGCCAACGACTACGACAAGGCGGTCGCCAACCAGCTGGCCTCGCAGGGTGCTTACAACCTTGACGACAACGCTGCTGCCAAGCAGTACCTGCAGCAGGCCATCGCGCTGAACCAGCTGGACAACAACGGCCACTTCCAGGCGATGTTGATGCTGGCCCAGCTGCAGCTGCAGGACGAGCAGTACGCGGAAGGCCTGGCCAACCTGGACAAGTACTTCGCCGAGTCCAAGTCGCATAAGCCGGAAGAGCTGATCATCAAGGGTCAGGCCTTGTACCAGACTGAAAAGTACGCCGAGGCGATTCCGGTGCTGAAGGCGGCCATTGCCGCCTCGCCCGAGCCGAAGGACAACTGGAACCAGCTGTTGATGGCGTCCTACGCTGAAGCCGGCCAGACCGGTGAGGCCGTCAAGGAAGCCGAAGCGCTGGCGGCCAAGAACCCGGCCGACAAGAAAGCCCAGCTCAACCTGGCCAGCATGTACATGCAGGCCGACCAGATGGACAAGGCTGCCGCAGTGATGGACAAGCTGCGCACGGCCGGACAGCTCACCGAAGAGCGCGAATACAAGCAGCTGTATTCGATCTACGCCAACACCGACAACAAAGAACGGGATGTCATTGCGGTGATCAACGAGGGTATCTCCAAGGGTATTCTCAAGCCGGACTACCAGACCTATCTGGCGCTGGCGCAGTCGTACTACTACACCGAGCAGGTGCCGCAGGCCATTGAAGCCTGGAAGAACGCGGCCCCGCTGTCCAAGGACGGTGAAACGTACCTGAATCTGGCCCGTGTTTTGCATGCGGAAGGTCGTATCCCCGAAGCAAAGCAGGCCGCGCGTGACGCATTGGCAAAGGGCATCAAAACCCCCGCCGATGCAAACAAAATCATCAACCTGAAGTAAGCAGGAATAACGCCTGAACGGCTGCATTTTTGATGCGCAGCTGGTCAGGATTGGTATAAGCTTGGAGGTTCCTGCGGTGTCATGCACCGCTGAATCAGGGGTGGCTTCACACCACCACCCCGACCCCACTAAAGAGTTCTTGGCGCATGACGGAACAACTGGTCTTCCACCACAGGTACGACGACAGCGATAACGACAAAGGTCTAAGCTGGCCTCGTATCGCTGGTATCGCATTTGTAATCGCACTGCATCTGGCAGCCTTGATGATGCTCCTGATTCCGGCCGTTGCCCCCAAGGCAGCTGCGGAGAAGGAACGCAACGTCATGGTGACGTTGGTCGACGCTCCGCCGCCGCCACCGCCGCCGCCGCCGCCGCCGCCGCCGCCGCCGCAGGACACCCCGCCGCCGCCGGTCAAGAACCTGGCGCCGCCGAAAGCCACCGCAACGCCGCCGCCGCCGGAAGCACCGCCGATCGACGTGGCCGAACCGCGTCCGACCGACGTGGTCACGCCGCCGTCGCCGCCTGCTCCGCCGTCACCGCCGGTTGATATCCAGGCCAGCGTCGACATCTCGTCCAAGGCCATGAACCCGCCGCGTTACCCGCCGGCTGCATTCCGTGCCGGTATCCAGGGCGAGGTCATCCTGATCATTGATGTCGATGCCAGCGGCAACGTCACCAATGTGTCTGTCGAGAAGTCCAGCCGCAACCGCGACCTCGACCGAGCTGCAATGGAAGCGGCGCGCAAGTGGAAGTTCAACCCCGCCCAGAGCGGTGGATCGAAGGCAGCTGGTCGCGTTCGCGTCCCGGTCAACTTTGCGCTGAGCTGATCCATGGGGCGGCTTTGATAGCCGCCACCAGGTCAGGTCAACATTAGCTATACCCTTTAACACCACACACAACAAAGGTAAGCGTCATGCTGCAGGAAATTTTCATCGCCGCTGCTGCCGGGGGCAACGCAAACAACGCTCTCTCGCAGATGGGCTTCGAGCATCTGATCCACGAAATGACCACCAAGCCGGGCGACTTCGCCGTCTCCTGGGTTGTTCTGTTGACCCTGGTGATCATGTCGGCCATGTCCTGGTACTGGACCGTCATCAACATCTTCCGCACCGCTCGCCTGAAGTCGGCTGCTGATCGCGTGCCGTCGCAGTTCTGGGATGCCCCGAACGCACAGGACGCCATCCGCGCCATGGAAGAGCAGCCGGCTTCGGAGCCGTTCTCCAAGATCGCTCTGGACGCAGCCCAGGCTGCTGCCCACCACCAGCAGGCTGGTGCATCGGAAACCCTGAGCCGTTCGGAATTCGTTGACCGCGCCCTGCGTCAGGCCGTGACCCGCGAATCCAACAAGCTGCAGGGCGGCATGATCCTGCTGGCCACCGTCGGTGCTACCGCTCCGTTCGTGGGTCTGCTGGGTACCGTGTGGGGCATCTACGGCGCGCTGATCAAGATCGGTGCAACCGGTTCGGCCTCGATCGACGCCGTTGCCGGCCCGGTGGGTGAAGCACTGATCATGACCGCCATCGGTCTGTTCGTGGCTATCCCGGCCGTGTTCGCCTTCAACTTCTTCAGCAAGATCAACAGCGCGACTGTCAGCAAGTTCGACACCTTCGCTCACGATCTGCACGACTTCTTCGCCACCGGTTCGCGCGTTCGCTAATCCGGCAGCTTAAGTAAGTCTTCGCAACGATATAGACGGAGCCCGTTATGGCTTTCAGTAGTGGTAACAGCAGCGGCCCAATGGCCGACATCAACGTCACTCCCCTCGTGGACGTGATGTTGGTGCTGCTGATCATCTTCATCATCACGGCTCCCCTGATGTCCCATAAGGTCAAGGTGGAGTTGCCGGAAGCCAACCTGATCCAGAACCCGGATACTGCGCCAGATCGCAAGAATCCGATTACGGTGGCGGTCAAGGAAGACGGCAAGCTCTACTGGAACGACGAAGAGGTCTCCAAGGAGACCTTGGAGTCACGTTTCGCGACCGCTGCACAGCAGACGCCGCAGCCGCCGTTGAATCTGCGTGGTGATAAAACCACCAAGATGAAGGTGATCAACGAGGTCACCAAGATCGCGCAGGGTCAGGGCATGCTGGATGTCGGTTTCGTTGCCACCAAAGACAAGCAGGGGCAATAAGACATGGCATTCAGTAGTGGTGGAAACAGGGGCCCTATGGCCGACATCAACGTCACGCCCCTCGTGGACGTGATGCTGGTGCTGCTGATCATCTTCATCGTTACCGCGCCGATCATGACGTATCCGATCGCCGTGGATCTGCCGCAGCGGGTTATCAATCCGCCGCCGCAGCTGCGTGAGCCGCCGCCGCCGATCGACCTCCGCGTCGACGCCAGCAACCAGGTTTACTGGAACAACAGTCCGGTGAACGTGGGCGACCTGCAGCAGAAGATGGAAGAAGAAGTACAGAAGGATCCGACCAACCAGCCGGAACTTCGCATCGAAGCAAGCCCGGATTCGGAGTACGACGTCATGGCCAAGATTCTGGCCCAGGCGAAGAACGCTCAGATGAAGAAGATTGGCTTCGTGCAGTAAGCAATACTGCAATACCAAGTCATGACGCGACTGGAAAACGCCCTCCTTGTGGGGGCGTTTTTTTTTCCTTTTTTTTCCTCTGCGCCGTTTACGGGGTGAGAGGGCAGCTTGCGAACCATCGGTTCTATCCCGGACTTTGCCCTTGCGCCAGCGCCAGCCAAAACGGGCGGGGCGCTGGGTTGGGATGAGCGCAGATCTGGACCGATGCAATGGCTGGGCAGTTGTTTTTCCGGAGGCTTTTTCCAGATCAGAAACAGAAATTCACGGATCTATCGTCCAGCGCTGCGCGTATTCTTGCTTGGCACCGGCAAGCGCCCAAGGCAATCAAGCGCAGTTCTCCAACCAGTTCTGGCAGCGGAAAGTTAATGGAGTCACATCCACAGCGGTGACTTACCCACAGCATCCTGTGGACAGCTTTGCAATATTGAAAAACCTAAGGAAAGGCCAGGATCAGCCTGTGGATTAAAGTCGACGGATTCACGTGGAAACCTTTCGCCTTTGACTCCGCGGCAGCGCCGAGGGCCGGCTTTGCACTGGGGATATCTCAGACGAAAGGCAGGTTGTCCGCTCAGCTGAGCCCGCCCTGCCCTCCTGATTGGGCTATGTGGATAACTGCTGCAACTGATATCGACGCCGCGCAACCAAGACGAGCCAGGTGGTAGTTGCGTGGGCGAATCCATCGGCCCAGTACGTCCTCCAAGACGGCGGCACCACTGTATTCAAGCGCGGATTCGCCACAGCCAGGAAGATGTGATTTACTGGTAGATGGGCGGAAATGAGCCGATTAAAAGGCTAATTAAACGATTTTATTGGCCGGCCCGAGTCCATCGGACTGGCCGCGGCAATCGGCAATCGGTGCGGATGGATTGATCTTGCTGCAACCAGCAGCGGCGCGCGCCAACCGGGAAAGCCGTTACATCGCGTCGTATCGCAGCTGCTCAAATACAGACCCTGCCTGTGGATAAGTCCGCCGCCAGCAAGCGCCCGCGCTCAACGAAGCAAGCCGTGAGCTGCTGACGAACTACGATAAATGGCTTATCCACAACGCTGAGCGGTTCAGGCATATCCCTACGAAACGCTGTGGAAACGTATGTGGATAAGTGTGTGGATGTAATTTCATCTCCCCCTCCAAAAGAGGGTTCGGCACGTTGCAGGCGCTTTCGCCAGACGGGCCGGTGCAGCTTGCTGGCCCATAAGCAGCGCGCGGGTGCTGCCAGCCGCTGCGCTTGCGAGCGAGCCGTCGCCCTGCTTTAACCTTGCAGGTTCTCAGCTTCGGCAATGGCTGCCAGATAGCCCGTCACGCTTGCTTCCAGCCCGGTATACAGGGCTTCGCTGATCAAGGCGTGGCCGATGGAGACTTCCAGCACATTGGGGACATGGGCCAGGAAGGCAGCCAGATTGGCCTGCGACAGGTCATGGCCGGCGTTGACGCCCAAGCCTGCCGCCTGCGCACGGCGGGCCGCATCGGCAAACAGCGCCAGTGACTGCCACGGGTCTCCCGCCGCGTGCGCTTCGGCGTAGGGTCCTGTGTATAACTCAACGCGATCGGCACCGAGCACGGCGGCCTGGGCGATGTCGGGATTGCCGGCATCCACGAACAGACTGACCCGGCAGCCATAAGACTTCAGTGTGGCGATCAACGGCCGCAGGCGCTCGCCATCACGACCGAAGTCGAAACCGTGATCGGAGGTGAGCTGGCCATCGCTATCGGGTACCAGTGTGGCCTGGGCCGGGCGGGTCTGCTCGCACAGCTCGAGCAGGCCGGGGTAACCCTCGCGCGCCGGTGCGAACGGATTGCCTTCGATATTGAACTCCACCCCATGCTGCTGGGTGAGCGCAGACAGCAGCAGCACATCAGCAGCACGGATGTGGCGCTGGTCGGGACGCGGGTGCACGGTGATGCCATGGGCGCCGGCGCGCAGGCAGGTCATCGCCGCCCGCACCACATCCGGATCATTGCCGCCGCGCGAGTTACGCAGCACCGCAATCTTGTTGACGTTGACGCTGAGTGCGGTCATGGCTGCGGCAGCTCGCGGTCGCTGATAGCGGCTGAGGGACTTGCGGGTGCCTGCACAATCGGAGCGGCCGCTGCGGGATCGGCCTTGGGCTGCAGCTGCGCGCGTAGCGCCTGCAGTTCAGCCGCATGCAGGGGGCGCGGAACCGCGTTCACGCCGCCAAAGCGGGCCACGTACAGGCCTTTTGCCCACAGCAGCAGAAACACCAACGCAGCCAACAGGGCCAGCACCAGCAGCCAGCTGTGAGTGGTGGAGAAGGCGAGCAGGAACGCCCCAAGCGCGAGCAATAGAAACAGCCAGTACATGACGATCTCCCTATCAGAGGCGTGCAGTGTAACGGCGCTGGCAGCGCTGATTCCATGCATGGGCAGGGGTTTGTCCGCTGTACCAGACGACCGGTAGGTTCAGCGAAACAAGCGGACTTTGTTCAGGGCACCGCGGTCGGAATCAAACCATTGCGGAACGCTGGCCTGCGGTCCCCTGCCCTATAGCAGCGGTGAAGCCAGCCGTGCGAAGGCTTCCGGCAGACGCTTGCGCCATAGCGAGCGGTCGCGGACGAGCTGCACCTCCTCGGCGCTGTCGAATTCAGCCCGCAGGATGGCTTCCAGTTCACCGGTGAGCTTGTGGTCGGTGTACATCATCGACAGCTCGAAATTGAGCCGGAAGCTGCGGTGATCGAAGTTGGCGGTGCCGACGATGCAGGTGTCCTCATCGGCGATGAAGGCCTTGCTGTGCAGCATGCGCGGGCCGTATTCGAAGATGCGCACGCCGGCCTCCAGCAGTTCATCGAAATAGGAGCGCGCGGCCAGGGTTACGAACCGGGAATCGCTTTGTTTCGGAACCATCAGGCGCACGTCCAGGCCACCGAGAGCGGCTGAAGTCAGCGCCATGCGCGCCGCCTCACCGGGTACGAAGTACGGCGTCACCAGCCAGACCCGGCGCTTGGCTTCCTGGATGGCGGCTACATGCAGGCGATGGATAGGCTCCCAGGCCGAATCCGGGCCGGACACCAGCACCTGCGCATCGATGCTGCCCTGCGCGCGGCTGGGCACATCGGCGGGGAACAGATCGCCGCGCTGGAACAGCTCCGGGCCCTGCTCGGTGGCGTATATCCAGTCTTCCAGGAACACCAGCTGCAAGCTGTGGACAACTTGCCCGCGGATGCGCATATGCAGGTCGCGGTAGGCATTTGGATTATGGCTGTCGTCTTCCTCGTCGGTGACATTGATGCCGCCGGTGAAAGCCACCTCACCATCGACCACCACCAGCTTGCGGTGGGTGCGCATGTTCAGCCATGGCCGCTTCAGCGGCTTGAGCAGTTGGCGCGGATGGAACCAGGCTACGTCGGCGCCGGCTTCGAGCAGCGGTCGCAGGAACTTCCTGCCGACTTTCGATGAACCCACCGCATCCAGCAACAAACGCACCTTGATGCCGGCACGGGCGCGTTCCACCAGCGCGTCGCGCATGGCGGTGCCGGCGTGGTCTGGTTCGAAGATGTAGTACTCCAGATTGACGTGGCGGCGCGCCTTGCCAATGGCATCGATGATGGCGGCATAGGTCGCCGCACCATCCAGCAACCAGTCGACATCGGTGGCGGTGCTTGGTGACAGGCCAGTGGTGGCCTGCCCCACCCGCGCCAGCTCGGTGCAGTTGGCATCGGGCGGACACACCGCGTCATAGGTGCTCATGCCCTCGCGCGAACGGCCACGGCGCAGGCGCTGGCGCACGATCTTCTGTGGCCCGAACAGGTAGAACACGAACAGGCCGATATACGGCAGCGCTGCCAGCGACAGGATCCAGCTCAGCGTGGCGACCGGCTCGCGTTTCTGCAGCACGATGTAGCAGGCCAGCACCAGCAGATAACTGAGGTAGGCGACGGCCAGGATCTGGGCGACGTAGGGAGTGCTGGACAGAGTTGTCCACAGGTCTTGGAGGGCTTCGCGCATGCATCGATTCTAGCCATCGCCGATGACGGCAGGGGCCGCCTGTTTTTTGTAGGAGCGGCGTAAGCCGCGAAGCCACTGCTGGATCCAGCGCCAAAAGCGCCAGCCAGCCACGGAATCGGCGATGCGCTTTGCGCGACGGGGTTGTCAGCTTCGCGGCTGACGCAGCTCCCACAAAGCCAAATGTCAGTTTGTGCATTGCATCATTTAATACATAAATGTAATATACCGAGATGGATAAACCCATCCCCGCCGCCGGCGGCTATGCCAGCATCGACCAGAAGCTGGCGATCAGCAGTGCCCGCCATCCAGGTTTCCCGCGCGACCAGGCCATGCTGGCGCGCTTGATCAAGCTGGTGCATAAGCTATTTTGCGACCACGGCAACCAGCTGATGCGCGAGTACGGTATCTCCCACCCGGAGTACAACGTACTGATGATGCTGGATGGCTCCGAGCAGGGCCTGAGCCCGTCGGAGATCAGCGAGGCTGCCAGCGAGAAGTCCTCCAACGTCACCCGCCTGATCGACCAGCTGCTGGCCAAGCAGCTGGTCAGCCGCGAGCCCAGTGCCGAGGACCGGCGCAAGCTGGTGGTGCGCCTGAGCCCGGCCGGCGAACAACTGATCGAGCAGGTGATGCCGGCAGTGATCAAGCAACTGCAGCACTTCTTCAGCGGCGTCGAGCCGGCAGAACTGCGCCACACCGAAGCTGTGCTGACCCGCATCCTGATGGGCCTGGAACAACAGCCATGAGTACCCGACCGGCTGAGTGCGCGCCGGGCGCGCAGCAGTCTCCTGACACCAAGTCCGCCAACCCCTGGCTGCACACCTTCACCCAGGCAATGAGCGGCGAACGCGCGGTGTGGGCCTACATCGGCAAGGTGCTGGTGGCCTTGTACCTGTCCGGCTGGATCGCGATGCGGCTGGGCATGAGCTCGCCCGGCACCGCGATGATCACCGTGCTGGTGGTGATGAACCGCAATACCGGCATGGTGCTGGCCAAGGCCTTCTATCGCGGCCTCGGCACCGTGGTGGGCTGTGCGATGGCGGTGCTGATGGTGTCGCTGTTCCCACAGAGCCCGGTCGCCTTGGTGACGGTAATGGCGATGTGGGCCGGCTTCTGCGCCGGTGGCTCGGTATGGAGCCGTGGCATGGCCTCCTACGGTTTCGTGCTGTCCGGCTACACCGTGGCGATGATCGTGTTCCCGGTGCTCAACCACCCACAGAACATCCTCAACAGCGCACTGGAGCGCACCGGCGAAGTGCTGCTCGGCATGGCGGTGACCAGCGTGGTGTTCGACGTGCTGTGGCCCAACCGCCTGCGTGCCGGCCTGCGTGCGGCCGATGACGGCAACCTCAATGACTTCCTGGGTTTTGTCGCCGATGCGATCGGCGGCCGCCTGCACGGCTTTGAAGTGATCGAGCGTACCCAGAGCCGGGTGGTGCAAGGCGCGATCAACTTCGAAGACCTGCGTGCCATGGCCTACTTCGACGACCCGATCCTGCGCAGCAACAACGGCCAGCTGAAGCTGATCAACCAGCATTTCATGGCGGCGACCTCGCGCTTCCAGGCCCTGCACCACCATATCGATCGCCTGCATCGCAGCAAGGACGAAGCCCTGCTCGCGGCGATACGGGCCAGCCTGAAACCCTTGTCGCAGCTGCTGGACGACAGCGCTCTGCGCGACGATATCCCTGCCCTGGCCAAGGCCCTGCAGCACTGGTGTGGACAACTCAATGGCGTGTTCGCCCGTGAACGGCGCGCGCTGCCGGCAGACCTGCAGACCGGCTTCGATGCAAGCTCCTTGCTGGTGCGCCGCTTCGCCGAAGAGCTGCAGGCTTATCTAGGCGCCAAGGCGCGAATGGAAACCGGCAACGGCCGCCTGCGGGCACGCGCGCCGCGCTTGAGCAAGGTGCGCTTTACCCGCGCCAACGACTGGTATGCGATTGCCTTGGCCGCGGTGCGCTGCTTCGTGGTGATGCTGGCCCTGTCGCTGCTGTGGTTGAGCAGCAGCTGGAACCAGGGCGGTCTGGCGGTATTCGGCATGGCAGCGCTGGTGGCGATGTCCTCGGCCGCACCGGATCCGCTGTGGGTGGTGCGCCGCGCCACCATTGGCCATGTCATAGCGCCGTTCTTCGCGGTGCCTGGCTTCATCGCGATGGCATTGGGATCGGACTTCCCGATGCTGGTGTTGCTGACCCTGCCATCGATGATCGCCTCGCTGTACATCTCCACCCGGCCGCGCTTCGCGGTGACCGGCTTGGCCTTGAACGTCGGCATCCTGGTCTCGTGGAACATGGGTCCGCATTTCCATCCCAGCGCGCAGACCTATCTGGACAACTCGTTGACGCTGGCAGTCGGCGCCTTCATCGCAACCGGCGTGTTCATGCTGGTGCCAGGCCTGCCCGGCAGCAAGCAACGCCAGCGGCGCCTGCTGGAGCGCCTGCGCGCGCAGGTGCAGCTGGCGGTAAGCGCACCGCTGCCCGGCCTGCTGCCGAAGTTTGAAAGCGTCAGCCGCGAACTGTTCCAACAGGTAGCCAGCCGCACCGCGCCCGGCAGCCGGCCGTCACGGCAGTTGTTCGAATGGGCCTTGCTGGTACACGAAGCCGGTCATTGCGCGATCGACCTGCGCCACGATCTGGCCGAGCAACAGCTGCCAGCCACGCTGCAAGCACGGATCGAACAGGCGCTGGCACAGCTCGGTCAGCTCTACCGCGAACCGCAGGCACGCACTCTGCGTGATGCCAAGGCCAGCGTGCAGGCCGCGCTGAGTGAGCTGACCGGTCCGCAACCGCAGGCGCTGCGCGCCGTGCGTGATCACCTTTACCTGCTGCAGATGAGCTTGGACGACAGCGCCTCGGTGCTGGCCGCCTATGTGCAGCGCTCCCGTCGCCAGCAACGCCTGAAGGAGGCCCGCCATGCCGTTTGAAGTTTCCATCGGCGATATCTATTTCCCCGGCTCGCTGGTGCTGGTGGTGCTGTTGCTGCCGGTGTTCGGCCTGCTGGATTACGGCTTGGGCCGGGTTGGCCTGTACCGCCGCGCGCTGCACCCCTCGCTGGTGCGCGTTGCCTTGTTTGCCAGCATTTACTGCATGGCCTTGTTGTTGTTCCTGCCGCACTTTTCCTGATTGAGGATGTACCGATGAAAACCGCCAGCTTGATACGCGGCAGTGTCACCACCGTGGTGGTACTGCTGGCCGCAGTGCTTGCTTATGTGGTCTGGCACCAATACATGCTTAGCCCGTGGACTCGCGATGCACGCCTGCGTGCCGAGGTGGTGCGCATTGCGCCGGATGTGTCCGGGCTGGTCACCGACGTCGCCGTGCACGACAACCAGCTGGTCAAGAAAGGCCAGCTGCTGTTCGTCATCGACCGCGACCGCTATGCACTGGCGGTGGCCAAGGCCGAAGCCGATCTGCAGGCCGCCGAAGCCGCTGCACGCGCTGCAGGCGCCTCGATCTCGGCGGCAAGTGCCGGCGCCAGTGCCAGCCAGGCCGAGTTCCAGATGCGCCAGGAACAGGCCCAGCGTCGCGCCCAGCTCGACGGCATCGTCTCGCGCGAATCGCAGGCCGATGCCCGCGCCGTGGCGCAGGCCGCACAGGCCAGCTGGAAGCAGGCACAGGCCAGCGCGCATGCCGCCAGCGCCGGCAGCCAACAGGCCAGCGCCGCCCTGCAACAGGCGCGCGTGATCCTGCAGCAGGCCCAGCTGGAGCTGGCTCGGACCGAAGTGCGCGCAAGCGCCGACGGCACCATCACCAACCTCGACGTGCGCGTGGGCGACTACGCCGCCGCCGGCCAGGCGCGGATGGCGCTGGTCGCCAGCGAAGGCATGTGGGTATACGGCTACTTCGAGGAAACCAAGCTGCCCAAGATCCATCGCGGCGATGCTGTGGATATCCGTTTGATGGCCGGTGGCGTGCACCTGCAGGGCAAGGTCGAAGGCATCGCCACCGGCATTGCCGATGCCGCAGGGCCGACCGGCAGCAACCTGCTGGCCGAAGTAGAGCCCACCTTCAACTGGGTGCGGCTGGCGCAGCGCGTGCCGGTACGGGTCAGCATCGATCCGCAGTCGGTACCGGCCGATGCCGTGCTCAGCGCCGGGATGAGCGCCACCTTGGTGATCAAGCCCAAGGCCGGCTGAAGCACGATCCGGATGAATGCGGGGCGTCGCAGATCCTGCGACAGCCGCGCGTTAGCGTAGGCGCATGCCTACCCCGATCAAGGGCCGCGGTGCCAGCACCTACCTGCCCGGCCGTTTTGAAACCCAGACCAGTGAAGCCGTCGATGACGGCTGGGCGGTCGATGAGAGCGAGGAATTCGCGGCCGCCCGGCTGCGCACCGATGTGCGCCCGGAAACCGCGCGCAGCATCATCAGCCGCAACAATTCACCGGACGTGGGCTTCAGCCAATCGGTCAATCCGTATCGCGGTTGCGAGCACGGTTGTTCGTACTGCTTCGCACGGCCGACGCATGCCTATCTGAATCTGTCGCCGGGGCTGGATTTCGAAACCAAGATCTTCGCCAAGACCAACGCTGCCGAAGTGTTGCGGCGCGAGCTGTCCAAGCCTGGCTACGTACCGCAGCCGATCGCGCTGGGCATCAACACTGACGCCTATCAACCCATCGAACGCAAGCTTGGCATCACCCGTCAGCTTATCGAGGTGATGCAGGAAACCAAACATCCGTTCTCGCTGATCACCAAGAACGCTCTGGTCGAGCGCGATATGGATCTGCTCGCGCCCTTGGCAGAGCAGCAACTGGTCAGCGTGCACTTCTCGGTGACCTCGCTGGACCCGCACCTGTCAGCCAAGCTCGAACCGCGCGCGTCGGCACCGCATGCACGGCTGCGTGCAATGCGCAGGTTGAGTGATGCCGGTATTCCGGTCGGCGTGATGGTGGCGCCAGTGATTCCGTGGATCAACGACGCCGAACTGGAATCGGTGCTGGAAGCCTCACGCGATGCTGGTGCCAGCAGTGCCGGTTACGTGCTGCTGCGCCTGCCCTATGAAGTTGCACCGCTGTTTCGCGATTGGCTGGATGCACATTACCCACAGCGCGCGGAGCACGTGATGAGCACCATCAACCAGCTGCGCGGCGGCAAGGATTACGACAGCCAGTTCGGCAAGCGCATGCGCGGCGATGGCGTGTATGCCGATCTGCTCGCAAACCGTTTCAAACTGGCCAGCAAGCGCCTGGGTTTCAATGCATCGCGGCAACAATGGCCGTGGCTGGATTGCAGCAAGTTCATCGCCCCGCTGCCGCCGAAGAAGCCATCGCTGCAGGGCGAGTTGTTCTAAGCCCCACCTGTAGTGCCGAGCCATGCTCGGCAGCGCGCAGCGTCGATTGTAGGAGCGGCGTAAGCCGCGAAGCCGATAGCAATGAAATTGCAGGTATCCACATCGCGGATCGATTGTCAGCTTCGCTCCCACAAAGAATTTTTCTGGTAAAGCCCCCAGCGGAGCATGGCTCCGCTCTACAGGTAGTGCGTTACGCTGTCGCCTGAACTTCGTTGGCGAAGAATCCATGCGCAGGCAATACCACTTCCGACCGAGCGAGGCAGGTTTATTGGCCTGGGACGTGCATCATTTGATCGCACTGAGCCGTGACCTGCCCGTTTCGCAAATCGCACTATCAGCAATCGCCGAGCTGGATGAAGCCTATTGGTGGGACGCTGACGCGTCACCACCGACATGCAGGCAGGTAATCGAGCATATGCGGCTGGTTGAAGCAGCGGACTTGCAGTATCCGATCATCCTCTGCCCACAGGGACGGGTGATGGATGGCATGCATCGCGCGGCCAAGGCATTGCTGTTGGGGAAGGAAGAGATCGCCGCAGTACGTTTGCGGGAGCTGCCTTCACCGGATCATGTTGGCGTTGATCCGGACGATCTCTGCTATGGCGAGGTATGAGGCGAACACATCGATCAATCCCCGCCGCCATCTCCACCACCACCGTCGTCGCAGGACACTGCACCACCGCAATTGCTTCCATTAACGATGGGATGGCCAGGGATGTCGCCAACCATCATGCCGGCATCAGTTGCCTGGCCGCGTGCAGCGGCAGGCAGCAAGGATGTGGCAAATGTCAGACAGAGCACCGCACCGATTACCGGTAGCAGCCAGACCAGAGCGATCTGGAGTAGACGTTGCGTACTGGTTTGATCTTTGATGCGGAAGATAAAGAAGCTCGCTATCAAATTGAGCACAACTACCAGCAGCGCAAACAACGTAAGCCATTTCATTGGTGGGCACCTCTGTGATGACGCAAGGTTGCAACAGTCTCTGTAGTGCCGAGCCATGCTCGGCAGAGGCCCTACCGGGAAAGCCCCAGCGGAGCATGGCTCCGCTCTACTCAAGAACGAGCTTTCCGCAGGAATAGTTGCAACTAGCCTTCCTCTCCATACAAGCGCTGCGCCGACTGGAACAATATCCAACTTGTCGCAATGAACTTATCCCCACCCTGCGGCCGATTGCCGCGATGGGTGTGGGTGAATGCCGTAGGCGCAATCAACAGGCTGCCCGCACGCGGCACCACCTTGCGTTGCTGGAACAGGAACTCGGTCTCGCCGTCCTCGAAGCCGTCATTGAGGTAGAGCGTCCACAGTAGATGTCGGTGCAGGGTTTCACCGCCGGGGTCGCGCGGGAACAGCTCGCAGTGCCAGTAGGGATAGCCGCCCTCGCCTGCTGTGTACCACTGCAGGTTGATTGCGCCGGGGCGCAGGCAGGTGCGCGCCAGCTCGGATAGCGCGGCATCGTCCATGGCGGGGAAGTCATCTGCGCTCAGTCGTCGCGCCTGGCCTTGCGCATCGGGTACCTGCAGCATCAACGGCGAAATCAGAACCTGTGGATAACGCCGCAGGTAATGCAGCATGCCGTTGAATACCGCCTGCTGCAGACGTTGCTCGACATCGTGCCAGCCGTCGTTGCCGCTGATGCGCAGGTCGTGGCTGCGTTTGAGTTCGGGGAACACGCCGCTGCCGACCTGGCCGGGTTTGAGCTGTGTGCTGTGGCGCAGACGTTCGACGATGGCCGCGCAATCGGCGGCAGTCAGTGCGTTGTCGTAGACCTCGATGAAGTCAGGCACGCTCATTGCGTGGCTTCTGCCAGCCGTGAGGAATGCGAGGCCAGCATCTGCCATTGGCCGTCGCGCAGCAGCCAGACGCGGGTGAAACGGAACCTGCCCTCCCAGGGTTTGCCGTCGCTGATGGCCGCCTGCACGCTGGTACCGGTGATCACCGCGGTGTCGCCATGCCGACGGACCTGCACGTCTTCGTTGTCGATGCGGGTGTTGCGGCGCTGACGCGTAGTCAGCTCGTCTAGATAGTCGGCCTTGTGTTGCACACGGCCGTCGGAATGGGTGAGCAGCCAGTCGTCGGCCAGCAAAGGTGCGAGTGCTTTGGCATCGCCTTGCAGGCGCAGCTGGTTCCACGCCGTATCGGCCTGCTCCAGCGTTGCGGATGTTTGTGCCCAGGCCCAGCTGGGAGCCAGCAACATCAACAGCAGAATAAATTTGCGCATCGACGGTATCTCCGGAGAGCTACCGTCGATGGTGGCGCGAACCGCCCCGCATGTGTAGTGCCGAGCCATGCTCGGCAGGGGCTTTCCAAGCAATGTCCCGCAGCGGGGCTGTACCGGTAATGCCCCTGCCGAGCATGGCTCGGCACTACATGAGGGTTATCGGTAAGGCTTCTGCCGAGCATGGCTCGGCACTACCGGTGAAGCGCGGCTCAGCCCGGCAGGTCGTGCTCGCGGTGGTAGCGGGTGGCTTCTGCTACTTCGTTCTTGGAGCCGAGGAACACCGGTACGCGCTGGTGCAGCTGGGTCGGGGCGATGTCGAGGATGCGCTCGCGGCCATCGGTGGCGGCGCCGCCAGCCTGTTCGACCAGCAGCGACATGGGATTGGCTTCGTACATCAGGCGCAGCTTGCCGGCCTTGGACGGGTCCTTCTTGTCCCACGGGTAGATGAAGATGCCGCCGCGGGTCAGGATGCGATGCACGTCGGCCACCATCGAGGCGATCCAGCGCATGTTGAAGTCCTTGCTGCGCACGCCGTCCTTGCCGGCCAGCAGGTCAGCCACATAGCCCTGCATCGGCGCTTCCCAGTGGCGCTGGTTGGACATGTTGATGGCGAACTCCTTGGTGTCCGCCGGCACCTGCATGCCGCGCTGGGTCAGCACGAACTCGCCGGTTTCACGGTCCAGGGTGAAGGCGTGGGTGCCATGGCCCACGGTCAGGACCAACATGGTGCTGGGCCCGTAGATGCAGTAACCGGCGGCGACCTGCTGGGTGCCCGGCTGCAGGAAGTGCTCGTCGCCCGGCTTATCCACACCCTTGGGCGAGCGCAGCACCGAGAAGATGGTGCCGACCGAGACGTTCACATCGATGTTGGAGCTGCCGTCCAGCGGATCGAACAGCAGCAGGAAGTCGCCCAGCGGGTATTCCGACGGCACCGGCTGGCTGTGGTCCATTTCCTCGGAGGCGCAGGCGGCCAGGTGGCCGCCCCAGGCATTGGCTTCGAGCAGGATCTCGTTGGAGATCACGTCGAGCTTCTTCTGTGCCTCGCCCTGTACGTTGCCGGTGCCGGCATCACCCAGCACGCCGCCCAGGGCGCCCTTGCTGACGGCGATCGAGATGCTGGTGCAGGCGCGGGCCACCACGGCCACCAACTGGCGCAGGTCGGCGTTGATGCGCTTGGCATGCTGTTCTTCGATCAGGAAACGGGTCAGCGACGTACGGGACATGGACGGCAACTACCTTCAGACGAAAGGGGCGCTATTGTCGCGGCTGGCTCGGCTTTTAGCGAGCCGTGGCCAGACTTTGTCTTCCTGTGGACAAATTTGGACAGCGACTGCCAGCCGGAGCGTTGCGTAATTGCCATGGCGAGAAAAGGCCCGTCATGACGGGCGTAAGAGGCTTATCCACAAACGTTTGGGGATAACTCCATAGCGGAATGAGATGTGGATAAGTCCGTGGGTATTGGCTTTATCCACAGGCCTCGTACCATTCAGGGCCTTGCTGGAGAACACGATGGATTGGAACCAGGCCACACATGGTTTGCTGACTGCGCTGGGCATCGGCCTGCTGATCGGCGCGGTGCGCGAGCGCCAGCACGGCGGTCGCAAGAGCCTGCAGGCCGGCGTTCGTACGCATGCGCTGTCGGCCTTGTTGGGTGCGGCCGCGCTGATGCTGGGCCAGGCGGTTTTCGTGGTCGCGCTGCTGGCAGTGGCTGCGCTGGCCTGGACCAGCTACCGGGTCACCTCGCGTGAAGATCCCGGTCTGACCGGCGAGATCGCCCTGTTGATAACTGTGCTGCTGGGCGGCTTGGGCATGCAGCAGCAGGCGCTGGCGGCGGCGCTGGGCGTGGTGGTGGCGATCCTGCTGTGGGCCAAGGCGCCATTGGCGCGGCTGAGCCGGGAAGTGATCAGCGATCAGGAAGTACGCGACGCCCTGCTGCTGGCCGCCTGTGCGCTGGTGGTATTGCCGATGCTGCCGGACAGTGCGGTCGATCCCTGGGGCGTGCTGGTGCCGTCCAAGCTGTGGCAGATCGTGGTGCTGGTGATGGGCGTGGGCATGCTCGGCCACATCGCGCTGCGCGCGGTGGGGGCGCGCTGGGGTTTGCCGGTGGCCGGGTTCTTTTCGGGCTTCGCCTCTTCTACCGCGGCAGTGGCCGGGTTTGGCCGCAGCAGTCGCGCTGCGCCGGCCTTGGTGATGCCTTCGGTAGCGGCGGCGTTATTGGCGAATCTTGCTTCGTTACTGCTGTTTGCCGCCGTTATCGGCACCAGTTCAGCGACGTTGCTGAAAGCGTCAGCATGGCCTTTGGTGGCGGCATGTTTGGTATTGCTGCTGTGCTCGGCGTTGGGGCTGCGCCATGTGGCCGATGAAGCGGTGCCGCAGGGGCCAGCGGCCAAGGCCTTCCAGTTGAAGCACGCCTTGCTGATCGCGCTGGTAATTGCGGTGGTGCTGCTGTTGTCCGAAGGGCTGCGACAGTTGTTCGGGCAGGCCGGTGCCTTGGCCGGGGCGACGATTGCCGCCTTGGGTGAATTGCACGCGGCGGCGGCGAGCATTGCCGGGCTTACGGCCTCCGGTGGCCTGGAGTTGGCGCAGGCGCGCTGGGGTGTGGTTGCGCTGCTGGCCTCGGCGTCATTGGCCAAGTCGGTGTTGGCGTTTGCCAGTGGTGGTGGGCGTTATGGGGCTGGTGTGGCGATTGGGCTTGGGGCAATGGTGGCGGCTGCGGTGGTGGTCACCTGGGTGGTGCCGGGATAGTTGCTGGATATCCACAGGGGCTTGTGGATAAGGCTGGGGGTAATTGCAACGGCAACGGCAGTAGCAAGAGCACCCCTCCCCAACCCTCCCCTGCGCTTCGCGCAAGGGAGGGGGCAAAAGCTGCAGTTGCGCGAGATGACGCAGGCCGCAGGAACTGCCCCCTCCCTTTGCCGCAGGCAAGGGGAGGGTTTGGGAGGGGTGCTTTAGAGCTTTAAAGCCCTTGCTCCACAGCCTTATCCACAACCATCAAGCCACAAAAAAGCCCGGGTTTCCCCGGGCTTTTCAGCACATCAGCAACAACGATGCATCAGCCGCGGCTGACTTCGTAAACCGCCTTTGCCACGTAGTCCAGGTTGTTCTGGCTCAGTGCGGCAACGCAGATGCGGCCGGTGCCGACCGCGTAGATGCCGTAATCGTCACGCAGCGTGTCGACCTGTGCCTTGCTCAGGCCCGAGTAGGAGAACATGCCGGCCTGCTGCTGGATGAAGCCGAATTCCGGCGCGCCCAAGGCGGCCAGCTTCTGCACCATGCCGGCACGCAGGGCGTGGATGCGCTCACGCATTTCGGTCAGCTCGGCTTCCCACACGCCACGCAGCTCGCCACTGTTCAGCACGCCGGCGACAAGCGCGGCGCCGTGGGTGGACGGGCTGGAGTAGATGGTGCGGATGATGCGCTTGACCTGCGACTGCACGGCCTTGGTCGAGGTCGCGTCCGGGCCAACCACCGACAACGCACCCACGCGCTCGCCGTACAGCGAGAACGACTTGGAGTACGAATTGGCGACGATGAAGCTGTCGATGCCGGCTTCGGCGACGATGCGCACGGCCTGGCCGTCCTGGGTGATGCCCTTGTCGAAACCCTGGTAGGCCATGTCGATGAAGGGGAACAGCTGGCGGTCCTTCATCAGCGCCGCAACCTGCTTCCACTGCTCGGTGCTCAGGTCGGCGCCGGTCGGGTTGTGGCAGCAGGCATGCAGCAGCACCACGGTGCCCGGCTGCAGCTTCTGCAGGTCGGCCAGCATGCCGGCGAAGTCCAGGCCGTGCGTGGCGTTGTCGTAATAGGTGTAATCGACCACGTCAAAACCGGCGGCGCCGAACACGGCGCGGTGATTTTCCCAGCTCGGGTTGCTGATGGCGATGGTGGCATGCGGCAGCAGGCGCTTCAGCAGGTCGGCGCCAACACGCAGCGCACCGCTGCCGCCAACGGTCTGCGAGGTCGCGACGCGGCCAGCGGCCAGCAGATCCGAACCTTCGCCGAACACCAGCTTCTGGGTGGCCTGGGTGTAGGCCGGCAGCCCGTCGATGGGCAGGTAACCGCGCGGTTTGGCCTCGGCGGCCAGCGTCTGCTCGATCTGCTTGACGGCGCGCAGCAGCGGAATGCGGCCGCTCTCGTCGTAGTAGATGCCAACGCCAAGATTGACCTTGGTGGTACGGCTGTCAGCGTTGTAAGCCTCGGTCAGACCCAGAATCGGGTCACCAGGAACCTGTTCGACGTTTGCAAAGAAGGACACGGCGATACTCGTATCAGTGGCGGGGAGTGGGGGCGTTCGGCGCGGGGATGCAGCAACGGCGCGCTCAGAACCGCATCATCCTAACAGGGCTGGAGCCCGCTGGCCGTAGGGTTTCAGCTGGAACTTCAGCCCGCAGGACGATGACGCGGCCGCTGCGGATCAGGGATGATGGCCGGATGCGGACTTGTAATCGGTTTTTTGCGTTCTCCGGGCTGTTGCTGGCAGTGCCAGCCATGGCCGAGGAGCTACCCGCCACTACGCTGGATCGGGTGCAGGTTCAGGCGGCCAAGGTCCACGCGGTGGATGATTTCGACCTGCCTGCCGCCAGCACCACGCTGGTGCTGGACACCGACGGTAATGGCCGTGGCGCACAGGTATCCGAAGTGCTGGGCGCGGTGCCCGGGCTGCTGGCACGTGATCGACAGAATTATGCACAGGACACCCAGCTGTCGCTGCGCGGTTTTGGCGCGCGCTCCACCTTCGGCGTGCGCGGGGTGCGACTGCTGGTGGATGGGGTGCCAGCGACCATGCCCGATGGCCAGGGCCAGCTCTCGCACTTCAACGTATTTGGCGCTGATCGGGTGGAGGTCCTGCGTGGGCCGTTCTCGGCGCTGTACGGCAATTCCTCCGGTGGCGTGCTGCAGCTGTGGAGCGCGGACGGCCAGGACGGCGATCCGTGGCGGCTGCGCAGCAGCTACGGCAGCAACAACACCTCCAGCACCGGCGTGCAGCTCAAGGGCCTGGCCGGGGCCATGCACTACAACGTGGCAGCCAACCATTTCCGTACCGACGGCTGGCGCGAGCACAGCGCGGCCCGGCGTGAATCGGTGAATGCGCGGCTGGGCTTTGATCTGGCGGTCGGCCAGCGACTGGAATTGTTGTTCAACGGCTTTGATGCACCACATGCGCAGGACCCGCTGGGGCTGAGCCGTGAACAGGTGCGCGCGAACCCGCGCCAGGCCACCGCAGTGGCCACCCAGTACAACACCCGCAAGTCGGTGCGGCAGACCCAGCTCGGTGCGGTCTACAGCGCCGAGCGTGGCCAGCAGACCTGGCGGCTGATGGGCTATGCCGGGCAGCGTGCGGTGGAGCAGTTCCTGGCGATCCCGCCGGGGCCGCAGAACAGTCCCCTGCACTCTGGCGGGGTGATCGATCTGGACAGCGATTACGGCGGAGTGGACGCGCGCTGGGCCTGGCATGGGCAGCTGGCCGGCAAGCCGTTGGAGTTGGTGGTCGGCGCAAATGCAGACCGCCAGCAGCAGCACCGGACCGGCTACGAGAACTTCATCGGCAGCACGCTGGGCATCAAGGGCCGGCTGCGTCGTGATCAGCAGGACCGTGTGCAGAACATCGATCAGTTCGCGCAGGCCTGGTGGCAGTTCAGCCCGCGCTGGTCGGCGCTGCTGGGCGCGCGCCACAGTGAGGTGCAATTCCGTTCGCGCGACCGCTACATCACCGCCAGCAATCCCGATGACAGCGGCAGCCGCGATTACTCAGCGACGACACCGGTGGCCGGTTTGGTGTTCCGTGCCAGCGATGATCTGCGCCTGTATGCCTCGGCCGGCCGCGGCTTTGAAACGCCGACCTTCAACGAGTTGGGTTACCGCGCTGACGGCGGCGCCGGTCTGGCCTTGGATCTGGCGGCCGGCACTACGCGCAACTACGAGATCGGCGGCAAATGGCGGGCGCAGAGCGGTGCGCGCGTGGAGCTGGCAGTGTTCCGTGCCGACAGCGATGACGAACTGGCGGTGGCGACCAATAGTGGTGGCCGCAGCAGCTATCGCAATATCGGTGCGACCCGGCGGCAGGGCGTGGAGCTGAGCTGGCAGCTGCCGATCGGTGCTGACCAGCAGTTGCAGCTGGCTTACACCTGGTTGCAGGCAAGCGTGCGTCAGGCCTACCTGACCTGCACCGGCCTGCCCTCGCCCTGCAACCAGCCCAGCAACGTGGTGGCTGCCGGGACGCACCTGCCGGGCGTGCCGCGCCAGCAGTTGTTCGCGCGCTGGCAATGGCAGCCGGGGCCGTGGCAATGGGCGGTTGAGGGCGTGGCGGCCAGCGCTATCGGCGTGAATGATCTGGGCAGTGCCAGTGCAGCAGGTTATGGGCTGCTGAATCTGGAGATGGCGCGGCAATGGGCAACAGCACGCGGACCGCTACGTGCATTCGCGCGTGTGGATAACCTGCTGGACCACCGCTATATCGGCTCGGTGATCGTCAATGACGGCAACCAGCGCTATTACGAGCCGGGACCGGACCGCAGTTTCACTGTCGGATTGCAGTGGCAGTGGGCGCGCTAGCAGCGTTGAAACGCCCCGCTCACTCCTGGCTAACGGCCCCGGGCGTAACTGTGAGCGCCCAACAGGGAGGGTTGTGCCATGTACCGCCCCGATCGCATCGAGCATCCCGCTGCACCGACCTTGTTTGGTGCCGATCCCAAGGTGTTGCGGCGTGGCCGGCTAAGGCGCAGCCAACACGCTGCCGACGAAGTGGCACAGGATTTCGTCCAGTACAGCCTCGACGACTATGCGCGGAGGCGGCGGGGTGCACGCGGTTGGCTGGACTTGCAGCCGGCCTATGCATTCGCGTTGGCAACGCATGCGGCGGATTGGCCGCGTGGCAGCGGCGACACCGATGTGGAGCTTGCCGAGCACTGGGAACAGGCGCGCGGCGGCTCGCGGCTGCGCTGGGAGCAGGTACGGGATCTGGTCGAAGACGCGTGGCTGGCGTTGGACCGCATGCCGGTGGCGGCGGTGCATGCACGCTAGGGAAGCTCTGAACAACTCCCCCGAAGCTGCCAGACTGCAATCCGCGATTTGAGAGCTTGATCGACCCATGCAACTAACCTTTGGCGACGCCGAACAACAAGGCCGA